>JAPLKC010000101.1 GCA_026388255.1 Pseudomonadota bacterium
CCGGGCGATCTCGAAAAAATAGAAGAGGGTCTGCGCCAAGTGCTATCGCTGTGATTCGGTACTCTCATTAAAATTATACAAAAGTATATATTTTGTCTAATGTGTTTTATAATCAGAATTCTGCGGTAACCCTCTGTTACATTAGGCCTTTCCATTAAACGTGGGGGCTATATTTATTGAAGTCGAGATTTGCTATTGGTGTGTTTTTGTAGCAGCTTTTACTTGGTAATGCGCAGAAATGACCAGTGTGAAAGCTAAATTTGCAGGTTATTGGAGCCACCTACTTATCGAGCATATGGTCTTTTGACTATGATCGTGAATTACGGAAAGAAATGTACGCTATGTGGGCCACAGCGCAACGAAAACAACAACCCCCCGCAACCCCTAAAAGCGATAATATCCAATCTTTATCTGTCAAATACCCAGAGCTTGTGTATTTCTAATCGGTTTTTATCCAGAAATGACCGGGCATATTATTCAACTTAACAAATTGCCGAATCATAGTTTTCGAAGGTTTGGCGTTAGTGAACGTTCTCCATACGACAGGCCGTTGGCACTCAGGGATACTTCTGATAATATTCTTGTATGTACTTGGTTCCCAAAGTGCCGCATATTTTCGTCGTTTAAAAAAAGCATTGACTATTCTATGAAATTCCCTGTGTCCACCACAATTCATACCTGCTGCTCCAAAATCAGTTTCTAATGGGTAAAGTCTACAAGGCTCAGGGCGCATTGGGTAAATTGAGCATTTTGTTCTATCATCCAAGAAGCTACAATCAATTGACGAATCCGTATACTTCCCGTTGTAAGCTTCCTCGTGCAGTCTTTTAATCTCTTTCACACTTTTGCCAAGATGCATAGCGATGGCCGGTAAATCATTTACGTATATTTGCGGTGCAAAGCCACGGCAACAAGAACCACACTTCTGGCATACGAATGGAACAAGAACATCATAATTTCTCAATTCTACGATTCTATATTTCTGCATTTTTTACACCCAGGCTATAGTGAGGGATGTCCCATCATATCCGGCCATTGTTTGCCAGATCCTGCATCAACGCACTGTGAGTAAATCTTGTGCTGGTATTGTCTCCACATCCTCGACCATTCTCATGTCTTCTGCTGCAATTTTGTAATTAATCACCAAATCAGGGATTTTAGTAGGTTCTTGCACACTTCCACGGATTAACTGTACTGCTGTTACATCATGCACTACACCAGGATGAATCACCCTACCTGATGCACCGTATTTATGAGAAGTTGAACCTAACGATGAAGGCAAAACAGCAAGACCAAACGATCCATTTCCATCAAGACCATAATCAGCAATGTTGTAAGGGAAGTTAAGATTAATTTCGAGAAACGGTGATTTTGCTACTCCTCGTCCCATATTTTCTAACGCTACTATAACCCTAAAATTAAGATCATCCCCTACACGTGCCAGAATCTTTGTCTTAAACACCAATTTAGGTTTTTTCCTTCTTCCAAACATGTCTTCGATATCAAAGTGCTCCATAACATAGAAGCTGTCACCACTCCTCTTGAAATATCTGTTCTCTCCAAGTTTGGCCATATGAGGGCCAGAGTCACTCCATGGAATCAAGGTAACTCCAAATCCCTTATCTCCTGAAGAAGGAATTTTTTTATGAAGCACACCCTCAACTAAAGGATCAGCAGCGTCACCCGTATATGTGTTGAGCTTTGACAAAAGGAGAGATAGGTTTTCAATTTCAATCTTGCCGCACGCAACGTCTACAGCACCTTTTTTCCTTGCATCAACACCCCAAACTATAATACCCCCTTCAGAATTGGCAAAACCAGAAAGTGCAATAGCAAGATTTTTTCGGTCATCTTTTTGAGCAAACTCTTCATTTGTGAGCAACTTAAAATCAAGAAACAAATTCTCTTCTTGTCCTTCTCGTATGTAATTTTCTATTGTATTAAGGTTTATATCATTATATGTTCTGAAGATATCCATAGTTTATTACTCCTGTGATTTATCCATTTTCCTGCAACACTGATTATTTTACAAGGAAAAAAATATACTTACTAAATTACCTAATACCAATCGAAATGTTGCACACTAAAAAAGAATAACAAAAACAACATTCCAGTCAACTATATTTAATTCCTCCTTCAACAAAATATGTTTTTCTGCTAAGCATGACAAACATGATGCGTATAAGTTTATGCGCTGTTGCAAGGACCGCTTTTTTATAAGGTAGACCTTCCTTTCTCCTTTTATAGAAGTAGGTCCTGAAGAGTTCATTATTGATAATAACTTTTGTTGCCATGAGCCAGATAACTCTTCTTAAGTGCCGGTTTCCTCTTTTACTGATCCTGCTTTTCCCTTCATACTTGCCTGATTGATAGGTTGAAGGATCAAGGCCTGAGGCAGCGATCAGCTTCTTGTCATTCTCGAATATCTCTACTCTTCCTCCCATCTCAATGAGGAAGTTTACGGCGGTATTCTCTCCTATCCCCTTCATAGAGCATAGGATCTCCATATCCTGCTTCATCCTTTCGTTTAAGAGGCTCATGAGCAGTTTTGTTACTTCTTTCGTCTGTTCCTGCACATGAATAAGGAGCGAGGTTTCCTGTCTCAAGGCAAGTTCTTTTGCGGGACTTTCTACGCCAACAGATGCTGCGGCTGCTTCCATAATTGTTTTTATGGAAGCATGGGATTTCTGACCACGCGACCTGGTTATCAATATGTCGGCAACATCCGTATAGCCTGCCTTTCTTAAGGCATGGGCGGAAGGATACTCGGCCAACAAACGGAGGGCCGATTTTGTAAAGACTCCGATGATTTGTTCAAGCTCGGGGAATATGACAGAGAGAAGTCTCTTCATATCTGCCTTCAGAGAGGTTACATGATCGGCAAGTTTTTCTCTCCTCCTGGCAAGGTCCTTAAGTTCTGTTGCCAGATAATCGGGTGTCTGTGCAGATAAGGTCTCTTGTTCTCGCATGAGAAACTGGGCAATAGTAAGGGCATCCTTCTTGTCTGTCTTTGTTTTCCTCAGAAACCGTTTTGAGAACCCATTGATAAGAAGAGGATTGATAACAACAACCCTGTAGCCGTTTGCGGTAAGATAAGAAAAAAGAGCAATGTGGTAAGAAGCGGTGGATTCCATGCCCAGAAGAAGTGATTCCTTATCTGTTGGCAAACAAAGGGTAAGTTTCTCAAATCCCTCACGGTCCATTATACAGGCCAGAGAGAATACTTTTTCTCCTTGCTCTCCTACGCCGCAGGCATCAAACTTTTCTTTCGATACATCGATTCCAACAAAGCAATTCATATCACGTACCTCCTGTGGTAATATATGAAAAACAGGGTTGCCTCCGGCCAATCCTCCTGTAATGACAAGGGCTCTTAAAGGCCCAATCAACTTATCATGGCTCCAAGAGGCAGGGAACAGACTGAAAATAAGGGTTCGGCGACCCAGGAAGTTGTAAGTCCCCCTGCTTCTCTTGGGGCAAATCTTACCTGTTTACAAGATACTTATACAATAATTAATGGTAGGAGGGAGTTGTCAGTGTATTAGGCAAAAACCGCGCAGCGCGCATTTCCGGAAGTTATCGAGCGGTTATGGATGTCATCTTCCCCCATTCCGTTTCGGGTACAGCCTTCCCTGCTACCCCTAAGGGCGTGGCCATGGATTGCCTATTTCGGATATCGGATTTATGATATCATTCACAAAAACCCGCATCTTTTAAAACCCGTACCTCGTATCTCGTATCTCGTAAAACCCGTATCTCGTTTTTCCCATTTTATGGTTTTTATCTTTTAACGCTTCACGAACGACGCTTCACGTCAGTTTCCTTTGCGCCTGTCCTCGCTTGCGGGGGCTTCACGCTTCACGGGTTTTTATACTTGTGGCAGCCTTTTCTTGCCGTATGGGATCATAGGCGCTTGCTGTTGAACATAATCACAGAAAACCTGTAACTCATAGAGGAGTTTTTCAACGTCTTCCCGTACATAAGTTCCAAGACCCTTCTCAAAGATTGTTTTTATGGATAAAATTTCTTTAACCTGTTTCTTCACGGGTATGGGCTTTGTGTTGACAGGGTCAGGCTTCACTTTTTTATATGCGGTGAGCATTCTTTCCAGAGCGATATAAGTAACCGGCGTTTTCAAAATGTCGGTAAATATTTTCATACGATCAGGACATTCCATGTTAGCCGCAAAAAGATATCCCTGGGAAAGAGGGAGATTTCCTGACCTGATTTCGGCCTGAATCTCAGGAGGGAGTTTTAAAAGTGATAGCCCGTTAAACAGCGTCCGTATTGACTTTCCGGAGATTTCAAGAATTGCAGCAAATGTTGCTGCAATTTCCTCTGATACCGAGTCAGGTCTCCTCATGATATTCAAAAGCTCGTTCATAACTCCGTCCAAATCATACCCATTGCCTGCCCTCGAGTGATCTTGTCGGGGGTCCGGATTTTTCGCCTGAATATAGGCAAGAATTCCTTTCGCCTGATCTATGGGATTTAAGTCTTCACGCTGCAAGTTTTCCACTAACTGGTACGCCAGGATTTCATCTTTTTGGGTGACTGTATTGATGATACGTGCCGGAATGGATTCTGAGCCCAGCTTTTGTGTTGCCAGATAGCGGCGTTCCCCGCAGAGGAGGAGATATTTACCGTCTTTCGGTGTTACAAGGACAGGCTCCAAGACACCACGGTCTTTAATAGATTCCATAAGCGCTTTGAAAGAATCACTTTCCATATCAATGCCTGACCGAATCTGTTCTTCCACTGTAATGCTTTCTAAAGACAGGTACATGAATTCCGGACTTTCCATTGTTTTCTTTGTTGCCATCGTATCCCCCTATATTTGAATTAGTGAAGCATAAACCCATAACCTATAACCCGTAACATTGTCTTTTGAATGCCCCTTGATGTTGTTCTTTATTGTAACCAATACTATAAATCTGTCAAGTTTATTTTATATCAGGTCGCCCTCATGTTGATCAACGCTACCCTCGCGATTAAACCTTCGCGCACATCTTTGTTGTACCTGCCCTCGCTTGACAGGGGACTGCGTCCCTTGCTGGCGTCCTCCTCGCACTCAGTAAAAGCGATAATTTTTTCTTCAGCAGTGAGATGTACGGGTATTTCAGCGTATAAGGGGTTGCTTTTCTTCCTTAGGTTGCAGCACAGGTGGTAGTAGAGGGGTAAAAGAACCGGTAGGGGATATGATAAAAGATTTGATGCCGCCTTCAATGTTCACTCTTGTCCCTTGCGGATCACGGGGGTTAAACAGATAGCCTTTACCTGTTTTATCTGTAAAAAACAGGGTTTCTGTTATGCCACCCCGGATTAAGGAAACAATCATATGCTTTACAACTTCGTTAGAAGTGAACCGGTACAGTCGAGGATAAAGACTTGAGCCCGTATATCACTTATAATAAATATTCATCCTGAGTTTTCGTTTTATTTCGAAGTAGGACTTTTGATTTCTTTTATCTTACCATTCATGGTGCATTCATAGTACTTTTCAAATGCTTCAGGATTATTGTCTCTTTGTCCCCAAGCTTTAAAATACAAATTATTCTGATTGCGCCATTCAAGAATTTCAAAATAAATCTGATTTTGTCTAATGAATTTGAATTTATTTGAGGAACGGGCAAATACTTCCTGTATGTGTATGGTTCCATTCGGTCGATCAGGGAAGTAGATTGCAATATCCGTGGTATTAATGCCATTCCAATCGGTAATAGCCACTGCATTACCGTCGGGAGCCCAGAAAACATCAGCCTTTTGGTCTAAAGCCTGTAATTCTCTCTTCTCCGCAGTGCGAAGATTTTTCAAAAATAGCCGATGTAACGTGTCTCCTGAAAATGGTTTTTGCAACTCAATTGAATAACGTCCGGTAGGGTCTGTTGAATATTCGGGTCCTGGAAAACTTACCTTGTCAGCCGAAAAAGCACCTGAGGCAAAAAAAACTAATACCACAATAAAAACTGACATTTTTTTCATATCACTATCTCCTCAGTAGGGATTTAAAACTAAGCATCTGCAAGCGGATACCCGGCGGGGCCTCTGAAAGGGCAGTCGCAAGCTTTCCCGCCCTTCTCATAGTCCGATAACCGGGAGTCTGCGAACATATCCACCATTCATTCCCGCTCACAGAGCGACGCATTCCGGCGTTTTTCGTAAACCTTGTACCCGCTTGCAGGTCGCACCCATAGCTTCTTTTCAGCCAATCGAATTTGTTACTGAAAAAAACAAAAGGGGCTGGCTGCTATTACTATTTTATTGCCGTTATCGTTTTCTGCCGGCCTGTAACAGGATTTTACGGCAGCAGCCGGTAAGGCAGCGCACGCTTTGCCCATTCGCTCTCTTTGTAATCTGTGTTCAGTTTTTCATAAGCCTGCTTCAGCGGTTTTGGATCACGAGTATGTTTATAGCCGCAGACGCCTCGCAGAAAGACTGCTTCCGGGGCAGACCCGCTTTTTGCAAATCCGGAAATAATTTTTTCAAGATTGTCGAGCGCTTCAGGAAAACGGTCAAGCTCGTAGCAGGTCTTTGCAACACCAAGCAATACTGATGGAATCAATTCGTCGGAAGGCAAAAAACCGACATTTCTGTGATGTTCTTTTCCATTTTCATCGATAAAGACAAGCGTGGGCGTCCACTTTATGTTGAAATCGGTCGCATAAGGTTCTGAATCGAAGGGTATTCTAAGCGGAATAACATTCTTTGTAATACATTCTACAACATTGGCGTCAGGATACGTAACTGCATCCATTTGTTGACAGCCGATTCAGCCGGGATTAAAAAAGTCGATCAGGACAGGCTTTTTTTCGGCTTTTGCGCTTGTCAATGCCATTGAAAAATCGGTTTCCCATTGGATTGTTTTCGACATAATAACCTCCTTTAAGTTTTTTATATTATAGGCATGATTTCCAGAAATAGGAAGATGCGTTTATTTACCATAGGAGCAGCGATAATTTTTTTAGGATGACGAAGCCAACGATGATAGCGCTTTGATTTGGGATTGGAATTATTTCAGGAACAACGACAGCACTTCGGGCTTATCAAAAAGTCTGAGAAATGCCCAGGCCGGAGGAGAAAGGTCCTTGCGATTCCTGTATCCGATCCCGAATCCCAATGTTGGAGATCCTTCAAGGATACGGACCGGTTTCAATGTGCCTTGCTTAAGCTCCTCCTCTACTGCATCTCTTTCAAAGAAGCTTACCCCGTTATCCTGTTGTACAAACTCCTTGAGAAGGACAAGGCTTGATGATTCCATTGCAACCAAGGGGATCACCTTAAATTTTCGCAGATATTCAAGCACGACTTCTCTCACAGCAGAACCTTCTCGTCTCAGAATTAAAGGGATTTCCGATAGTTGCATCACTGAAATTTCCGAGCCTGGCAGGTGGACACTATTCGGCGAGGCAACGAGAATTACCTCATATTTCCATATGATTTTAACTTTCAGCCTGCTATTATTCGGTTTATATCGGATAACTGCCAGTTCGTTTCGATGATCCTCTATGCTTTTAACCATTTCTGCGTTGGATGCCTGGTCAATGATGATCCTGATACCCGGATAGGTTTTCTTAAAAGCTGCAATCAAGGGCATTAGTCGTTTCAACGGTGTTTCGGGGCACCCTATACGTAATTCTCCCGACTTGCCGGTGGACAAATCCTCGAGAAAACCTTCCAATTCGCGAATCTCTTGAAAAATCCTGCCTGCCCTTTTGAATACAATCTCTCCGGCATGTGTCAATTGAATAGAGTTTCCGTCCCGGACAAGAAGCCTTATGCCTATTGCTTCCTCAAGTTGTTTTACCTGCATGGTAATAGCAGGTGGTGTAACCATCAACTCATGGGCGGCCTTTGTAATACTTTTCAATTTTGCAGCAGTATAAAACGCCCTCAACTGGTTCATATTGAGAATCATGATAGCCCCTCATATTCCTATTCAGTTATCCTTAATTGTTATTAAATCTTTTTTGCTTGAATTGTCAATACCTAAAGACTATAAGTTTTAATGAGGGAAGAGGGCTCTTAAGCAGTCTTTTGATTACCTCAAAAAGAGGAGAGTAAAGATGAAAAAACAACTTCTCATCATCGCCACGCTTGATACAAAAGGCAGGGAAGCCGGTTATGTAAAGGACTGTGTTCTGAAGCTTGGAGTAAACCCTGTTATTATGGATATCGGGGTGGTCGGTGAACCGCAAATCCAACCTGACATAACAAATGCAGAAGTCACTGAAGCAGCAGGATATGATCTTAAAGAACTGATAAAGTTGCATGACCGACCCAGGGGCATAATGGCAATACAAGAGGGTGGCCGCATACTCGCAAACCGGCTGCTGCAGGAAGGAAAGTTGGACGGTGTCATCGGGTTGGGAGGCGGTACAGGCACCTCGGTTACATCCTTCATTATGCGATCCCTGCCCTTCGGTCTTCCAAAGATTATTGTCTCTACTATGGCATCAAGGGACGTAAGAGAATATGTGGGAACCAAAGACATTGTTATGTTTCATTCCGTAGCAGATCTTCTCGGTTTTAATGAGTTCATACGTCTTGTGCTTGATCAGGCATCCCATGCCGTCTGCGGTATGATGAAAGTAGAAAGAAGTATTGAACGGCTGAAACCGATTGTAGGGGTCACAGCATATGGACCTACTTCTCATTGTGCAGTTTTGGCCGAGAGTTTGCTGTATGAAAAAGGGTATCAAATGATGGGATTTCACACAAACGGCTGCGGCGGTATGGCAATGGAGGAGATGATCGCCGAGGGACTCATAGCCGGGGTCATGGAAATTACCCCCCACGAAATTGCCGATGAGATGATGTCAGGTTACTGCAAGGGAATCGGCCCGAGTCGCCTTGAAACGGCTGGAATCATGGGAATCCCCGTAGTGTTTGCCCCTGGTGGCCTTGATAATGTTGCCTTTGGTCCCTCCTGTCCAATGCCGGAAGAGCTTGCGGGGAGAAATATATACGGCCATGATCACAGGATATGTGTACGTCTGGATTCATCGGAGATGCAGAAGCTCGCCTCGACCATTGCAGAAAAACTTAATAAAGCGCCTGAATCAACCTATGTCCTTATACCAACAAAGGGCTGGTCGGAAGGAGACAGAGCAGGTATGCCGCTTTTTGACCTGGCAACCGACCGGATATTTACAGAGAAGCTAAAAAAGCTTTTGAATCCGCAAATCCCGGTCGAAGAGATGGACGTTCACATAAATGAGTTGTCTTTCGCTCAAAGGGCCGTAGATGTCCTGGATGGAATGATAAAAAAAAGAAGATCCTCAACTTAAATACAGGTACATGTCAATGATGGGAGCATCCTTCTGCGTTTCAGCCAAAAAAAGCTTCATCCTCCCCTCCCCCAGCATCACAAAAGATACTGAACAAACGAAGGATGTTCCCATCATTGACACACAGATATTATTGACGCTTAACAGGGAGCGCTTCCCCTGTACCCCCGCCCAACACTTTGTAGAGCGTCACCAGATTGGCGAGCCTCGATAGGCGGATGGCAATGAGTCCCTGCTGCGCACTGTATAACGAACGTTGCGCATCCAAAACCGGCAGATAACTGTCAATTCCCTTTGTATAACGGGCATTGGAAAGGCGATAAGCGTCTGACGAAGCTCGAAAGAGGGATTCTTGCGCTGTTAATTGATCCTCCACGGTTCCACGCTGGGCAAGGGCATCGGCCACTTCCCTGAAGGCCGTCTGAATAACCTTCTCATATTGAGTCAGAACAATCTCTCTTTCAACTTTAATTGCATCTAAAGCCGACCATAGACGGGCATCAAATATCGGCATAGTAATTTGCGGCACGAAGGTCCAAGTACCAGCACCGGCCCTGAACAGTCCGGATAAACCGTTACTTGTCGTTCCGATGTTGGTGGTCAGGGCAATACGGGGAAAGAGGGCTGCTCGAGCCGCTCCTATGTTGGCATAGGCAGCCTTAAGACCATGTTCTGCCTGAAGAATATCGGGTCGGCGCAACAACACTTCGGAGGGCAAACCCGGTGTAATATCTTTAGGCGGTTTAACTGCATCCAACTCGCCGGATAATAGTTCGGAAGGCACAGGTGAACCGACAAGAAGGTCCAGTGCATTTCCATCCAGAGCCACCTGACGGGTGTATCGGGCAATATCCACGCGCGCCGCATCTAAACGGGTTTGTGCCTGGCGCAGATCCAATTCAGAGGATGTACCGACTTCATAGCGACGCAGTAATAGCTTGTAAGTAGCCTGTTGTGCTTCCAAGGTTGATTGAGCAAACTTCAGGTTCTCACGGTCGGCTGCAAGGGTCAGATAAACGTTTGCAACCTCGGCCACCAGCGAGATCTGCGCGCTACGGCCAGCCTGCTCTGTAGCAAGGTATTGTTCCAGAGCACGATCTTTGAGGCTGCGGATGCGGCCGAAAAAGTCCAGCTCCCAGGAGCTGACCCCCAGGTTGACACTGTATTGTTTGAAACTCATGGCTTCACCTGACTCGGTCGAGATGTCAGCCGGCACCCTCTGTTCGGTCCAAACACCTGAAGCATTTATTGCAGGATACAATTCGGCGCGTTGAATCCGGTAAAGCGCCCTTGCCTTTTCAATATTTAATGTTGCTACCCTGAGATCACGGTTGTTGTTAAGCGCAAGCTCGATAACGTTCTGTAACTTTTCATCAACGTAGAATTCACGCCACCCTACATCAACAGCAAGCGGGCCGGTTTTTGCAGCAATAGCCTCCTTGTAGGCAGGCCCTTTCGGCCATTCGGCAGGAACCGGTGATGCAGGGCGTTTATAATCCGGCGCCATAGTTGAACACCCGGCCAGACATATGATTATAAGAATGATTGACAATACATTTCGTCTCATAATTAGTGTCCCTCCGAAGGAGTAATGGGGGCTGCGTGTTGTTCGGGTATCGGGTCCTGTTGCTTACTCTTGAACAGTCGAGATACGACGACAAAGAGCAATGGTATGTAAAAGAGGTCGATAAAAGTGGCGGAGAGCATCCCTCCGGTTACGGCAGTGCCGATGGCCTTCATGGCGCCTGCACCTGCGCCTGTTGCAATAGCAAGAGGCAGTACACCGAAGAAAAAAGCAAGCGAGGTCATAATGACCGGCCGGAATCTCACCCTCACCGCCCCAAGGGTTGCTTCGACCAATCCTTCTCCCCGTGCCATACGCTCCTTTGCAAACTGGATAATAAGGATCGCATTCTTTGTTGTAAGACCAAGGGTAGTGAGAAATCCGATCTGGAAATAGACATCATTGTGGAATCCCCGTGCCCAGGTAAATAAAGTTGCACCGAATACGCCCAGCGGCAGCATGAGCAAATTGGCGAGCGGGATCGGCCAGCTTTCATACAGAGCTGCTACACACAGGAAAATTACGATAATTGAAAATGCATACAGAAGCGGCGCCTGGGTACTTGACATCTTTTCCTGGTACGAAAGCCCGGTCCATTCAAAACCGATTCCCTGGGGCAGTTTCACAGCCATCTCTTCCATGGCCTTCATTGCCTCACCGGAACTTCTCCCTGGTGCAGGTTCTCCTTGAATGTTCAGAGAAGGAAAACCGTTGAAACGCTCGAGCCTGGGAGAACCTGAAGTCCAGTGGGCAGAGGCAAGGGAAGCAAAGGGAACCATCTTGCCCGCGGTATTACGTACATAAAGCTTATCTATGTCCTTGGGCAACATCCGGTAAGGAGTGTCCGCCTGAAGGAAAACGCGCTTGACCCTGCCGCCCTGAATGAAGTTATTGACATAGGAACTTCCGAAGGCCGCTGAGATCGTGTTGTGGATTGAGGTAATGGGAACCCCAAGGGCGCCTGCCTTTTCCCAGTCCACATCAATATAGTATTGGGGTACGTCTTCTATACCGTTGGGTCGGACTTTAGTCAGACGCTTGTCTTGAAATGCCATACCGAGGAGCTGGTTCCGGGCCTCCATCAGTTTATGGTGACCGAGTCCGCCCCGGTCCAGCAACTGGAAGTCAAATCCGGTTGCCATACCCAATTCGATCACCGAAGGCGGCGGAAAAGCAAACACCAGGCTGCTGCGCATTTTAGAAAAGGTCCTCATGGCACGTTCCGCAATGGCCTTTACCCTTAAGTCCGAGCGATTGCGAAGGTTCCAATCCTTGAGCTTGACAAATACCATACCACTGGTCTGTGCCCTCAAAGAAAACCCGGCGCCGGAAACCGTCATACAGGATTCCACCGCTTCTTTTTCGTTCTCCTGGAAATAGCGCTGTACTGCGTTCACGACTTTCTGGGTTTGCTCCAAGGTTGAACCCGTGGGCAGCATTATCTGGGCAAGCAATATCCCCTGGTCCTCATCAGGAACATAGGATGTAGGTGTGCGAAGGAAAAGAATCCCTACGGCCGCCACAATCACGACATAAATTACAGCATAGCGCATTTTTCTTGAGAAAGAACGTTCGACTGTTTTTACATACCGGCCTCTGATCAGGAAAAAGATGCTGTCAAATCTCTTAAAGAAAGGGCGCAGGAAAGAGATAGCATTTTCCGCAGATTGGTGCCCAGCCTTTACCGGCTTCAGGAGGGAAGCGCAAAGAACGGGCGTAAGAATTAAGGCTACAACCACTGACAGAAGCATGGAAGCAATAATGGTGATAGAAAACTGACGATAGATGACCCCGGTAGATCCGCCAAAGAAAGCCATAGGACCAAAAACAGCCGATAGGACAAGACCGATGCCGATCAAAGCGCTTGTGATCTGTTCCATGGACTTTCGTGTTGCTTCCTTAGGCGAAAGGCCTTCCTCGCTCATAATTCGTTCCACATTTTCCACCACCACAATGGCATCGTCCACAAGAAGACCAATGGACAACACCATGGCAAACATGGTCAACATATTGATGGAGAATCCGAATAACCCCAGAACCGCGAAAGTGCCCAGGAGTACTACCGGTACCGCGATGGTCGGGATCAGGGTAGCCCGGATGTTCCCCATGAAAAGCCACATTATCAGGAAAACCAGCAGGATCGCCTCAAAGAGGGTTTTGACTACTTCGTCGATTGCTACCTTGACAAAAGGGGTGGTATCATAGGGATAGACAACCTTCATCCCCGTTGGGAAGTAACGGCTCATCTCTTTCATTTTCGCTTTCACTGCGTCGGCCGTATCAAGAGCATTGGCGCCTGCGGCTTGCCGGATGGCCATGCCGGCGGAAGGTTTACCGTCCATGAAGACCTCAATATCATAGTAGTCGGTTCCCAGTTCCGTTCGTCCTATATCCTTGATCCGCACTGTTGAACCATCAGGATTGATGCGGACAGGAATGGCAGCAAACTCTTCAGGGGTCTTAAGCATGCTCTGGACAATGATAGAAGCGTTCAGTCGCTGGCCTGCCACTGCCGGTGCCCCGCCAAACTGACCGGCAGAGATTTCTACGTTGTAAGACTGAAGCGCTGTGATGACATCCGTGATTGTCAAACTGTAATCGGTAAGTTTGTCGGGGTTCAACCAGACACGCATGGCATACTGGGACCCGAAGTTTTCCACTTCACCCACACCGGGTACCCGTGCAAGAACCTTTTCCAGGTTGGATTGTGCATAGTCTCTCAAGTCGTTGCCGTCCATACTGCCGTCTTCCGAGATCAGGCCCACGATCATCAGGTAGTTCCTGGTGGCTTTGCCGACGGTGACACCCTGGCGCTGGACCACCTCGGGCAGGCTTGCCATTGCAAGCTGGAGTTTGTTTTGCACCTTGGCCCAGGCGAGGTCCGGATCGGTCCCGGGGGCAAATGTCAATTCAACACGGGAGGCCCCAGCCGCATCGCTGGTGGCGGATAGATAGATCATTTTGTCAAGACCGGTCATTTTTTGCTCTATGATCTGAGTCACACTGTTTTCTACGGTCTCAGCGGAAGCCCCGGGATAAGAAGACTGAATATAGATCGATGGGGGTGCAATGGGAGGGTACTGTGATATGGGCAGATTATAAATAGAGAGGGCACCTACAAGCATTATGATTATGGCAATAACCCAGGCAAATACCGGGCGCTCCAGAAAGAATTTCGATAGCATCAAGCCCTCCCTTTAATTCGCTTTTGCCGGCGTTTGGTTTGACTTCCCGGCCTCAGCACCATCCTTTGGGCCGGGATCAAAGGGAACAACCTTTACAGAGACTCCCGGGCGCACTTTTTGTATGCCCTCGACGATAACCCGATCGCCGGGCGCAAGGCCTGAGGGTACATTCCATCTGTCGCCGATAGCACGAGCAACAGTTATTATTCGCTGCTGAACCTTGCCTTCAGCGTCAACAATCAACACGACGGGATTTCCTTTTGGATCGCGGGATACCCCTTGCTGCGGGACAAGAATTGCACGATCAACGACACCTTCCTGGATGAGAGCGCGCACATACATTCCCGGAAGAAGGATATGATTCGGGTTCGGAAAGACCGTCCGGAGGATATATGATCCGGTGCTTGGGTCAACGGTGACATCGGAAAATTTCAGGGTCCCTTCCAACGGATAGGGTTTGCCGTCTTCAAGCAGCAACTTCGCCGGTGCTTGTCCGGGACCGATGCCTTTGATCGTGCCCGCAGCTATGTGACCTTTGAGCTGTAGCAGGTTGACGCTTGATTTTGTCGCGTCAACATAGATCGGATCAAGCTGTTGAATAACAGCAAGAGCAGAAGGCTGGTTTGCCGTCACAAGGGCGCCTACAGTCACGTTGGATTTACCTATACGACCCGATATTGGTGCTTTGACGTTAGTGTAAGCAAGATTGATGCGTGCCGTCTCCACTGCTGCTTTGTTTGCCTCAATCTCAGCCTCCGCTTGTTTTAGGGCAGCAACCGCATCGTCGCATTCCTGTTGGCTGACTGCGTTTATAGCAACCAGTTCATTATAACGCTGTGCCCTGTTCCTGATGGATATGACATTGGCTTCAACCCTGGCAAGGGCTGCCTTGGCACCGGCGTAAGCTGCCTCATAGGTAGCCGGGTCGATCTGGTAGAGTATGTCATCGGCTTTTACGTCGCTCCCTTCAGTAAACAGGCGTTTCTGAATGATGCCGCTTACCTGAGGCCTTACTTCTGCAACAAGAAAAGCAGAGGTTCGTCCAGGATTTTCCGTTATGATCGGAAAACGCTCTGTTTTCATTACCACTACAGCAACTTCCGGGGTGCCGCCCTGCGGCAATCCCTTCGGTTTTCCACAACAGGTCAGCATCAGGCAGAGGATGATAATTCCCATGGTAGCGATGAGTCTGGCTCTGCAAATTACTTGCATACAACACCTCTTTATTGATTGAATTTAAATAATCACTCTCAAAAGTATCAGGGGGATAAGGTTTTAAGTATGTCTATCAGCTTACTAATAACCCATATTTCTCCCTGTTTTTGTCCTCAAACGGTTTATTCCATTTTTTCGTCCGTGAGCCTCAGCAATTCTTCTACAATCTTGGTGCGCTGTTCTTCAGTAAAAGGCGATACGGACAAGATTTCCTGCAACAGGAGGCCGTCTGCTGAGAGGGCGAGTACAGCGGCCCTTTCGAATCTGACTCCCGGAGATACAATTTCAGTATAGACTTTTATAATGGCTTTGCGCACAGGTTCGGCAAGTTTGGGATCATGCGCAAGGGCCGCAAGAAGAGAAGCGCCCACACGGTCGGACTTTTTATCGCGAAGCAATGACGAGAGCATGAAGGCCTTCAGTTCCCGCGGCGGACTGTCGGGAAGCTCACTCCATATTTTTTTTCGCGATACCTCCCGGGACTTAATCAATCGGTTGATCATCGCCTCAAGGAGGGCTACCTTTGTCGGAAAGTGATGTAGAAGTCCACCTTTGCTTATACCTGCCCTGTCAGCTACTGCGCCGAGCGTCATGTGCACTGCGCCTGCCTCCATAACTACAGTCTCGGCAGCGTCAACAATGGCATCGTATGAACTGTGTCGTGGACTCATAACCCACACCCTTTTTGTATTTTAAACTATACCGGCTGGACGGTATAGCTAAAATACTATATGAGATTGTTTTTGTCAAAATGTTTTTTGATAATTATCAGGCTGCGGCGGTTCTGGCCCTTTTTCGTTCAAGGCCGTCAAGGATCATTTTGCGGAGCCTTATTGATTCAGGCGTTATCTCGACAAGTTCGTCATCATTGATATAAGAGATGTACTCCTCGAGGCTCATATTTGTATGGGGGATCAGCATCACAGCATCATCAGAGCCGGCAGCCCTCATATTAGTTAGTTTCTTGCCTTTAGCAGGGTTGACAATAATGTCTGCCTCTCTGGAATGTTCTCCTATAATCTGACCTGCATAGACCTTTTCTCCAGGACCAAGGAAGAGCCTTCCTCTTTCCTGCAGGTTAAAAAGGGCGTATGCCACAGTTGTGCATTGTTCCATGGCAATCAGTACGCCTCTTGTTCTGTTTTTGATCTCTCCTGCATACACATCAAATCCGAGGAAGATATAATTCATCACGCCCATACCACGCGTTTCAGTGAGGAATTCCGAGCGGAACCCAAGGAGTCCCCTGGTGGGTATCTTGTACTTAAGCCTTGCCATCCCATTGTCCTGGTGCATTTCAAGGATGGTACCCTTTCTGCCGCCAAGGTTTTCGATGACTTTCCCCATGTAATTCTCATCTACATCAACTGTCAGTTCTTCATAAGGCTCGAATACTTTCCCGCCCTCTTCTTTAAATATTACCTGGGGTCTCGTGACCTGAAATTCGTATCCCTCCCTTCTCATTTTTTCAATGAGGATGGAGAGGTGGAGTTCTCCCCTGCCTGAAACCTTATAGCCCTGTATATCATCAAGTTCCTCCACAACAAGGGCAACATCGGAGAGGGTTTCCCTGAAAAGTCTGTCCCTTAAATGCCTGGAGGTAACAAATCTGCCTTCTTTTCCATAGAATGGTGAGTCGTTTGGTACAAAACTCATGGATACCGTCGGCGGGTCCACCACAATGCCAACGAGGGGCACAGGGTTTAGCGGATCAGTAAGGGTTTCGCCAATGGCAATGGTTTCCATGCCTGCTACAGCCACTATCTCACCTACGCCTGCTTCTTCTGTCTCAACCATCTGCGTCCCTTTAAAACAGTAGACCTTTCTTATTCTGGCAGGACAGGGAAGTGTGCCCGGTGATGCTACTGCTACCTCTTTATCGATCCGCAACGCCCCTGAGGTGATCTTTCCTATGGCAAGCCTGCCAAGAAATGTGGAATAGCTCAGAGAGCTGACAAGCATCTGGAGTGGACCTTCCGGATCGCCGACAGGCGCCGGAATAGCATTAATGATCATGTCAAAGAGCGGGATCATGGTTACACTTTTTGTATTGTGATCAAGGGTGGCATATCCATCCTTTGCTGAAGTAAAGATGACGGGGAAATCAAGGATATTGTCCGGCGCTTCAAGTTTTACGAACAAATCGAAAACTTCGTCCACTACCCAGTCGCAACGTGCTGCCGGTTTGTCAACTTTGTTCACCACCACAATCACGGGCAAATCTAAAGCAAGTGCCTTTTTCAGTACAAAGTAGGTCTGCGGCATAGGTCCTTCGGCTGCATCTACGAGCAGAAGAACGCCGTCTGCCATTTTCAGGACACGTTCTACCTGGCCTCCGAAATCGGCATGACCCGGGGTGTCTATAATATTGATGAGGTACCCCTTATAGAGGAAAGAACCATTTTTAGAAGCAATGGTAATACCCCTCTCTCGCTCAAGGTCCATTGAGTCCATAAGCCGTTCTTCCACTACCTGGTTGTCGCGGAAAAGTCCGCTCTGTCTGAACAACTGGTCGACAAGCGTGGTCTTGCCGTGGTCAACGTGCGCAATAATCGCAATATTTCTTATCCTGCTCTGTTCCATGCTCCCTCTAAATGTGCTGATTATACAGCGGCGATAGGGTTTGAAATGAAGTAGTAGTATACATCAAAAACGCCGTTAAATCAACAACAGTTTCCTGTTGAGTACCTTCAATAACAAAACGGTCCCGATTTTTAGACAATCAGTAATTGAGTACAACCGCTTGCATCAGGCTTTTTAGCCCCCAAGAAACCGACTGTTTACCTGTCTGTACACTTTTTTATTGACTTTAGTATAGAAGAAAAGAAATAATAATCACTTAATACGTATGAAATATATTTTTAAATGGTTATTAACAAATAAAGAAATGGTTTCCGTAAGCCACTTTTCTGCCACACTTCATATCGATTGTCTTGCAACACGTCAAACACAATTATTCTGCAAGGCTGTATAGGGGGGCATGGCAATCGCTGTGAAACAACCTTCCCGTTGGTCCCCCTGTCATGTATGACCCGATGTGGCAATAGCAGCAAGAAAGTTTTTATTATTTAAGCTACACACATTCAAGGTACAAAATACCTATTTACCTTGACACAATATAAGGAGGATTAAGATGAGTGAATTAGTTAAAAAGTGGGTTGAAGAACAGGCGGCTCTCACCAAACCTGATAAGGTTTATTGGGTCCAGGGCAATAAACAGGAATTGAGTGACCTTGTCAGAACAGGCATAGAAAAAGAGAAAACATATATTCATCATACATTCCGGGAGCTTAACCATAATGTTTTTCCCAACTCATATCATCATATGAGTCACCCTAATGATGTAGCCAGGACAGAACAACTAACCTTTGTTTGTACACCAACGAAAGAAGAAGCAGGTCCGAACAACAACTGGATGGAACCTGCCGAAGCCAAGAAGACCGTTTCTGCAATCTTTGACGGATGTATGAAAGGCAGAACGCTCTATGTTATCCCTTATACGATGGGTCACCCTGATTCTCCTTATGCAAAATCGTGCATACAAATAACCGATTCAATATATGTTGTAGTCAGTATGTGCATCATGACAAGGGTAGGACAAAGAGCAATCGACAGGATCGGCGCTTCAGGAAAGTTTGTAAAGGGCCTTCATTCAATAGCTGACCTTAACCCCGATAGACGATATATAATGCACTTTCCCCAGGAAGACCTTGTTATGAGCGTCGGTTCCGGTTATGGAGGGAACGCCCTTCTGGGCAAGAAATGCTTCTCCTTGAGAATAGCCTCTTATCAAGGCCATCAGGAAGGCTGGCTCGCCGAGCATATGATTGTCATGGGCGTAGAGGATAAAAAAACCGGAGAAACCATGTATGTTCTCGGTTCCTTTCCTTCTGCCTGTGGAAAAACAAACCTTGCCATGATCCAACCCTCCCTGGAAGGCTACAATGTAACTACATTGGGCGACGATATTGCCTGGATCAATGTGGGGCCTGACGGCAGGCTCTATGCAATCAATCCTGAAGCAGGTTTTTTTGGTGTTGCCCCCGGCACTTCTGATAAGACAAATCCTCAGATGATGAATACCTTGAGGGCAAGCAAGTTTTATCCTACCCTTTTTACAAACACCGGTATCGATACTGATACCAATTCACCGTGGTGGGAAGGACTCACAGATGAACCACCGGCAAATCTTATGGACTGGCAGGGCAATCCCTGGGATAAGACTGCCGGAAAGGTTGTTGCCCACCCCAATTCCCGTTTCACTGTGTCGGCGCAAAACTGCCCTACCCTTTCACCTGAATTTGATAACCCGAAAGGCGTGCCCATCTCTGCCATCCTTTTCGGGGGACGACGTTCGGATACCGTTCCTCTTGTATGCGAAAGTTTCAACTGGAATCACGGCGTTTTTAAAGCTTCCTCACTCGGTTCAGAAACCACCACAGCAGCAGCGGGTCAGGTAGGCGTGGTAAGACGCGATCCCATGGCAATGCTCCCATTCTGCGGGTATAATATGGCCGACTATTTTCAGCATTGGATGAATATAGGCGCAAAACTTACTAATCCACCGAAAATATTCTTTGTCAACTGGTTCAAGAAAAATGATCAGGGCAAGTTCATATGGCCGGGATTCGGAGATAATTTCCGTATAATCAAATGGATGCTGGACAGGGCCAAAGGTAGAATTCAGGCAACTGAAACGCCTATCGGTTTTATACCGGAGAAAAAAGACATAGACCTCACCGGTCTTAACATATCCAGGGAGACTCTTGAGAAACTTTTTGAAATAAATAAAGATGACTGGAAGAAAGAGATTGAAGGCATAGAAACATTCTACGGACAGTTTGGCGAAAAGCTCCCCAAGGAACTTACAGAACAATTGGCCCAACTGAAAAAGAGTTTTGCATAAATTAGCGACATACGCCCTCAACGGGGACGATTTGTTATGAAGCAAATCCCGTTTAAAGAATACGAATAACATAACCTCCGGTTCTGCCGGAGGTTATGACAATTTTTTTCGTAATTACATTATATCTTCAATATAGTTTGTCTTTTTATTGATGGGGGTGTATGCAGTCAAAGAGGATGATTTTCTTTTTTGTAGCCTGGATCGGAGGACTCCTCTACTTCGCTCAACGTTGGATATTCGGTCCCCTTATCCCTTCCCTTATGGAAGAGTTTCGCACTGACAGGACCGGTCTTGGCATTATAGGATCAGCTTCTCTCTGGGGCTATATGCTTACCCCTATTATTGCCGGTTTAATATCCGATCGTTTTGGAAGAAAATATACCATCCTTTTTGGTATTTTCGGCTTCTCTACCCTCACAATAATATGCGGATTAGTAAACAGCCAGGGTCATATGCTGCTTGTCCGTTTTTTTACAGGCATGGTTGAACCTTTTTATTTTATTATACTTCTTGCTTTTACGCTCGAGCTCTTTCCCGAACGGCCGGGGTTCTTTTTGACTGCCATATCCTCCGGCTCTTCTTTGGGCTGGTTTGTAGGCCCGGCACTGGCAGGCTGGCTGCTGGATTTCACCGGAAGCTGGCGGGCGCCGTTTATATTAACCGGGGCCGCGGGACTCGTTGTTGCGGTTCTATTGATCCTTGTCTGGCCTCATGAGGGAAATAAGACCCGGGTTGGCGCTTTCTTCGACAAAAGTATCCTCAAACCTGCCAACCTGATTATGCTTTTTCTCCTGAGCCTGACTGCAATGTTCCAGATCTCTGCCGAGTTTGGTTTCACCATGTGGTATCCTGTCTTTCTTAAAACAGAGATAGGGACAAGTGCAACAGTTGCCGGTCTTATTGCCGGTTTATATGGAATAGGACAGTTCATTGGCCGGCCATTTCTGGGATGGGTATCCGATAAACTTGGCTACCGGCGGGTTGGGATAAGCGGCGGAATTCTTATGGGAATATCTCTCATACTTATACTCTGGGTAAGCAGCCCTCTCCTGAGGGGTATCTTCACCTTTCAGATGGGCTTTACCGGCGCTGCTGTTATGGGTGCGCTCTGGACATTTACCGGTCTTGTTTTTCCATCCTTTAAGGGTCTGGCTCTCGGGGTCATCACCACATTCGCTTATGCAACAGCATCTGCCGCACCTATATCAATAGGATACATCGGGGATCATTATTCGGTATTAACAGGGCTTTTATCAATACCCGTGCCGTGCGCCTTCCTTGCAGTCCTTTCATTCCTGGCCACATATCTCCTTATACCCAAAATGAAACGATAGAAAATCTCACGTTTTTCAAACATATTGCTTCAAACAAAAACAAATCATATAATATGATCACCTTGCACGTAATAAATCCTTTAGACACTAACTAAATAAGGAGCTATCATGTTCATCCAGTCTGATTGCATTCCCTGCATTTTGAAGATGTCTCTGGAGATTAGCCGCCTTGCAATCAAAGAAGAACATCTAATGAAAGATTTCATGTATAAAGTTTTGAAGTTAAAGCCTTTACGTGGAGAGAACTGGCATATATTCGCAGGTGAGATAATAAGAGATATCTGGTATTTACTGGAGGAAATTACAGCCGAGGCCGATCCCATGAAAGAAGCAAAGGCTGATCAAAACAAAAAGGCAATGCAAATATATCCTTTCGCAAAACAACTTGTCTCAAACAGTATCGACCCCTTCAGCACAGCCCTTAAGTTCTCAATTGCAGGCAATGCGCTCGACAATTTGGTGGGTGATCATCATGAGGTCATAGAACAGCTAATCCCGGAACTGGAGAAATTCACAATAAACGAGGAGAATATTCTAAATTTCAGAAAGCGTATGCAAAAAGCGAAAAAACTTGTATATTTCATCGACAATTGTGGTGAAATCGTCTTTGACAAACTTTTCCTTGAAGCCATTCGCCAAATGCATAACATTGATATAGTGATTGTAACAAGAACACTCCCTGTCCTCAACGATGCCACATTACAGGACGCCCGCTCTGTGGGACTTGCAGAAATAGCAGAAGTCATAGAAAACGGCACTCAGGAACCACTTGCCGGCACCATGCTTGCAAAAGTCTCGCCCCAGGTAAAATCGCTTGTTGAAAAAGCAGACTTGTTGATTTCTAAAGGAGGGGCGAACTATGATTGCCTCACCGAAGAACCCACAGTAGAAGGTAAAGTTACATACCTCCTTCACGGTAAATGTTATCCCTATTGCTCCGACAACAATGTTTCCTTGGGTTCGCTTATTATACGGAACAGCTAAAAGAAACCTGAACATCAACGTGTCTGTCCGAGTACGTGCTTTATGACTCATACCAGGTACGACCCAGTCTTATACCGTAATGCTTCTGATCAACTTGCGCCTGAATATGCCAACCCTTGTATAGCCGGGTAGCCCCGGCTAAGACATCCTGCACATAGTGCTCTTTTGACTCAACCCGACTGACAGCCACAAACGTTGCGGCAACATAGGCTGGTATACCGTATTTCCAACCATAACGTTTGCGCATAGCTTGCTTTTTTACTTTTCAGCACAAAAAAAAGGATGTTATAATTAATAAATAAGGAGGAAACAATTATGATTCATGTAATTGCTTCAGTACGTGTGAAGGCGGGCAGGATTAACGAGTTTCTTGAAATATTTAAATCCAACGCACCGAAGGTCATAGAAGAGAAGGGATGTATCCAGTATCTGCCTGCAATAGATATAGACTCCGGTTTGCCTCCGCAGATATTCGATGAACATGTTGTCACAATTATAGAAAAGTGGGAGAATCTCGATGCGCTTCGAGATCATCTTGCCACCCCTCATATGCTGGCCTACAAGGAAAAGGTAAAAGACATAGTTGAGAACGTGTCCCTTAAGGTGTTTCAGGAAGCATAATGGGCTCTCTCAAATTTCATCTTGACACTCACAAGCCCTCATGATAATTGAGTTAGGTAAAATAGCCGGACAGGACACGTAAAATAATTTCAGTTTTATATTTCGTGATGGAGATGGTGCATAATCGCCGTAAGAAAAAAAGGAGAATACGATAAATGACTGAGTTAAAGGTAAAAGAGATTAAAACACTGCGCTATAAGAGACCTGTCGTTGAAAAAGGATATGCGAACCAAACCCTCTATGTAAACCTCTCCGATGCGGAAATCTCCACCAAACCCGTAAGCGAGAAGATGAAAGAAATTTTTGTCGGGGGAAAGGGTTTTGATCTCTGGCTCCTATGGAATGCGGTCAAAGGTACGACTAAATGGAACGATCCGGAGAATGCAATTTGCATTGCCTGCGGTCCATTAGGCGGGACGCCTGTATATCCCGGTTCAGGTAAAAGCATTGTCACCTCCATTTCCGCTACCACAGGCTCTGTTATGGATTCTAATGTCGGCGGTTACTTTGGCCCTTACCTGAAATTTTCAGGCTTTGATGCCCTTGAGATACAGGGTAAGACCAATACGCCCACCATCGTTTTCATCGACGGCATCAGCCAACAGATTCAAATTCTTGAGGTAACAGGGCTCCCCGATGAAGCCCATGAAATATCAGAAATTCTAACTAACCACTTCGGGCAGGGAAAACCGAGAAATATCTCCGTGGTATCCACTGGCCCGGGCGCCAAACACAGCCTCATCGGCTGCCTTAACTTCTCATGGTATGATGCTAAAAGGTCAAGGACCAGACTCAAACAGGCAGGGCGTGGAGGTTTAGGAACCGTATTTGCGGATAAAGGTCTAAAGGCCATAGTGACTCGCTGTGATACGGTAACTGTGGCTATGAATAACCCGGCAGATGAGGCAGCATTAAGAGAAGTAGCCAAGCTACACTCCCAGGAAATCGTGGAACAGGACCCTAAACAGAATCAGATGTCCAGTGTCGGCACAGCCCATCTCGTGACCATCATGAACGACTACGATCTTTTGCCAACCAATAACTTCCGGTACGGCCAACATACTGATGCGCCTAAAATGGGTATGGAAGTCTACCGTGGGCTTTTCGACAAGGGTTATGACGGTTGCTGGGTAGGCTGTACCCTTGCCTGTGCCCATGGGATAAAGGACTTTGTGCCCTCTACCGGTCCCTACAAGGGAGGGAAAGTTTTTGTAGATGGACCGGAGTATGAGACAATTGCGGGATGTGGCTCAAACATAGGGGTTTTTGATCCCCTCCATGTCGTTGAGATGAACTTTTACTGTGATACTTACGGCCTTGATTCCATCTCTGTCGGCACCAGCATTGCCTTTGCCATGGAGTGTTTTGAAATGGGCCTCATTAATGAGACACACACGGGCGGGATGAACCTTTCTTTCGGCAACGGTCAAGCAGCTCTTGAACTGGTCCACCAGATGGCGAGAGGAAATGGGTTCGGTATAATAGTGGGCCAGGGAGTACGGAGAATGAAGCATATATTTTCTACAGAATACGGCGCAAACCGGGCTGTCATGGAAGATATCGGCATGGAAGCCAAGGGCCTAGAGTTCTCAGAGTATATGCCCAAGGAGTCCCTCGCGCAACAAGGTGGCTACGGCTTAGCCCTTAAAGGACCTCAGCACGACGAGGCGTGGCTCATCTTTCTGGACATGGTTCACAATTTTATGCCTACATTCGAGCAAAAGGCAGAGGCCCTTCATTGGTTCCCCATGTTCCGTACCTGGTTCGGACTCTGTGGCCTATGTAAGCTCCCCTGGAATGATGTAGTGCCGGCAGACAATAAACAAACAAAAGAACCTGCCAAGGTGATGCAGCATGTAGGCTGGTATACCAGATACTTCAACGCAGTAACAGGAAGGAAGTTGGATCCTGAAGACTTAATCACAATGAGCGAGAGGGTCTATAACTTCCAGAAAATCTTCAACCTGAAGATGGGCTTCGGCAGGCGCGAGCATGACGCAATCCCCTATCGGGCAATGGGGCCGGTGACGGTGGAGGAATATGAATCGAGACAGGAGCGTTACGATGGTCAATTGAAAGACATATATCAAATTGACATTGATGGAAAAAAGACAGTAGATAAGGTAAAGATACTACGCAAACTGCGTGAGCAAAGGTACGAAGAACTTAAAGATGCAGTCTACAAACGGAGAGGCTGGACAAAAGACGGTATTCCTACCCTTGAAACAGCAAGAAAGCTTGGGATTGACTTCCCGGAGGTCATAGACGTGTTAAAGGCTAACGGGGTGGTTTAGATGGTACGGGTATCCGATAGAGAATTCCCCTGGCATGAAGACATGACTATTACCGATCTCCTTAAAGAATTGGGTGATCCCTATCCCTATACAGTGGCACGCATTAATAACAAGACCGTGCCCGGACACGACTTTTCAAGGGCCAGGATACCTGATAATTCGGAGGTTTTTCTGATCCCCCTGATTGCAGGGGGATAACTGTTTATCTGATATACATTTAAAACTTTAAGGATTGAAAAATGCATGAATGGGCACTTGCAGAATCAGTTATCTGTACTATTTCAGATGAAATAAATAAAAATAAACTCAACCGAATATCACGTGTTATGATTAAAATAGGCGAGTTGCAGCAGATAGATATTGATATATTCAGATTTGCCCTTGAAAATGTGCTTGAATCATATGAGTTAGCTGTAGATAAAGCGTGTATTGCTCTTGAGACAGAACCAGGCACTCTGAAATGTAATGTCTGCGAAAACGAATGGAGCTTTGAAGAAAATATCAAAAGAATGCAGGAAGATGAGTCAGAGGCTATTCACTTTATCCCGGAGATTGCCCACGCTTACATGAGGTGTCCTGCCTGTGGAAGTCCCGACTTCAAAATCAGAAAAGGCCGCGGTGTATGGATAGAGAGCATTGAAGGGGAAATATGATAGACCCGCGGCTGCATGTTATCGGTAAAAGGCTTGATGGTATAAAAAGGATAATTGCCGTTTCTGGCGGCAAGGGAGGGATAGGTAAGAGTACCGTCGCTTCTGTCCTGGCATTGTGTATGGCAAAAAACGGTTACAAGACCGGCCTCTTAGACCTTGATCTGAGTGGCCCCTCTACACATGTTATACTTGGAATAGAAGGTGCATATCCGGAAGAAGACAAAGGGCTCATTCCTCCTGAAGTAAAGGGCATCAAATATATGTCCATTATTTTTTTTGCAGGCAATAATCCGTCTCCGTTGAGAGGCAACGATATATCAAATATTATTATTGAATTACTCACA
The DNA here is from genome assembly GCA_026388255.1 of Pseudomonadota bacterium. Lineage (NCBI taxonomy): Bacteria > Pseudomonadati > Pseudomonadota > Pseudomonadota bacterium. Next base: position 26,388 of record JAPLKC010000101.1, read on the forward strand.
ATCACAATTTGGGGTCAATTGGATGTGCTGATCCTTGATATGCCCCCGGGAATCAGCGATTCCATACTCGATGTCATCAGGCTGATTAAGAAAATGGAGTTTCTTGTCGTTACCATACCTTCAAAGGTTGCAATCGGAGTTATGAAAAAAGAACTGAAAATGCTCATGGAGCTAAATATACCTGTCATGGGCGTTCTTGAAAACATGAGGACAAAGGAGTCTTCTATGCTCTCGGACGAGATAAAGGATCTTAACGTCCCTTTATTAGGCTCAATAAACCTTGATCAAACCGTTGAAGATGCAACGGGCGATGTGGATAAATTGATGGAAACCGCTTTCTTCAAGCAGTTGGATATATTATTTATTAAACGGATTAAAGATATATGGTAGAAGCAGGAGAGAAGTTACAAATAGCCCCGAACCCGTCAAGGTCCGGGGCTATTTGTTTTTTTATGTAGGAGATATTGTGGAAAGTTCTTTTTTGAAAGAATAAAAATACACTGCTCCGATAAAGATAAACCCGCCTACAATGTTTCCGATGGTAACAGGAATAAGATTCCATTGAATAAACTGACCCCAGGTAACATTTGCACCCAGCATTATTCCCACAGGGATAAAATACATATTCGCTACACTGTGCTCAAATCCAGTTGAAACAAATGCCATGATCGGAAACCATATTCCGAAAAATTTACCAACCATATTTTTTGATGAAAGGGCAAGTAAAATGGCAGTATTAACCAACAGGTTACATGCTATGCCTTTCATAAATGCTGACCAATAACCGATTGCCCCTGCTGCTATATAAGGCAGCGTCTTTGCCTCTGCTATACCGATGGCATTTTGTCCGAAGACCGTCAATTCAGGTCCTCCTCCCTTGCTGAATGGGCCAACTGCCATCAGGTATGCCCAGAAAAGTGAGCCGACAAAATTCCCGATATAGACCCAGAACCAGGCGTTAAGAACCTTGCTCCATGTGCTTTTCTTCTGAAAAACAGCCATAGGAATAAGCATGGTATCGCCGGTAAACAGAGACATGCCTGTGATCACAATCGCAATCAAACCTACCGGGAAGACTGACCCTGCAATGAGGGATTTGAAACCCGGTCCCATCGTTTTTTCCAATCCTGTTCCGCATACTGTGCAAAGCGCTGCTCCGACAGCAATAAAAAGGCCTGCCATAAAACTCCTTACCAACCAATTTGGTATACCGAGATTGCCTTTGTATCTCCCGGCATCTCCAGCCAACTGAACAATTTCTACAGGTTTATTCGCCATTCATTCCTCCTTTTTTATAATTAAATTATATGTATATCTACCTGTAAAACCTCGCCAACGTCTTGTCACACTCAGGACAACCGTACCTTGGATTGCAGTGTTTTAAAAACTCATCCCTGAAATATTTCAATATCGTTGTTATAGGCAATACAGGGGATTGCCCAAGGGCACAGAGTGAAGCCTTCTTCATCAATGCAGCCTTTTCGATCATTGTGTCAATATCCTGCTCAACAGCAGTTCTTGTGGCGAACTTTCTTGCAAGATAGTGCAACTGCGATGTACCTACACGGCAAGGCACGCACTGACCACAGGATTCGTGCTCAAAAAAGCTGAGTACGTTCAATAGAAAATCAACTGCGCAGGTATCCTCATCACATACAAGCACAACCCCTGATCCAAGCGTTACACCCGCACTTATTGTCTGATCTATATCAAGGGGAAGATTAAGCAGGTCTTCTCCGAGAATACCGCCCGCCGATCCGCCCACCTGGGCAAACTTAAAACGTTTCCCGTCTTTAATACCCTTCCCGTATACATCAATGATTTCATGAAGGGTCGCACCCATTGACAGTTCTACAAGGCCGACTCTATTCATCTTACCTGAAAGACAATACAATTTTGTTCCTGAACACTTTTCGGTGCCGACCGCTTTATACCAATCAGCGCCTCTTTTAATTATCATAGGCACAGATGCGTATGTTTCAACATTATTTACGTTTGACGGCATACCGGAAAAACCGGCGCCTGCTGGAAATGGAGGCCGGAATCTCGGATAACCGCGTTTTCCTTCCATAGAATTCATAAGCGATGATTCCTCGCCGCAGACATAAGCACCGCCGCCCTCTTTAATAAATATATCGAAGCTGAATGTCGAACCTGCAATAGGCCTCCCGAGAAAACCTTTTTCCCGCGCCTGGTCTATTGCACGTTGAAGTCTTTCAATAGCGCGCCTGAATTCACCTCTCACATATATATATCCGATAGATGAGCCTGTTGCATAACCGCATAACAGCATCCCCTCGATAAGCATATGAGGATTCCCTTCCATAAGAATACGGTCTTTGTATGTACCGGGTTCTCCCTCATCTGCATTACATATTACGTACTTCTGCATATCCCCTTTCGGCATAAATGACCACTTGACACCGGCAGGGAATCCTGCTCCGCCCCTTCCCCTCAATCCTGAAATCTTCACAATGTTTATCACGTCGTCAGGAGAATATTCTTTGAGCGCCTTTTTGGTTGCTCGATATCCACCCTTATCAATATAACTGTCAATACTGAATGGATCAATCTTGCTGATCATTCTCAGGAGCCGCCTTGTCTGCCTGTCATCTTCAATGATACATGACGTTGCTTCAACCTCAGGTCCGCATGATTCGATAAAGGACGGCTTTTTCTCTCTATAAGCATTAAAAATCTGCTCCATCCTCCCCTCGGTAAGATTACCGTGAATATCATAATTTATCATCATGGCGGGGGCTACAGAACAAACTCCGAGGCATTCACATTTCTCAAGATAGAACATTCCGTCAGACGTTGCCTCACCGGGTTTGATGCCCAGATATTTTTCAATATAATCAAAAATGCTCCTGGCTCCCATTACATGACATGGGCCGGACTTGCAAACCCTCACAATAAAAGGCGCTCTGGGGTTCGTTTTGAACATACCGTAAAAACCCACAAAACCAGCCACAGCGCTTTTCGGGATATTCATCAAATCTGCAACCTCTTTCAATACGGTTACATCAAGCTGATTTTTGCCTGATAAATTCTCGAGGTCCCGCAATATATACATGAGATGCTCTCTTGCATTCCCTCTGCTATCTATTACATTTTTAATTTCTGCTGTTGTTATCATTCTCATCACCGCCTTTACATGTATATTTTTTCGACCTTGCATGCACATACCTTATATTCAGGTATCTTACATGTCGGATCAAGGGCGTCTATGGTCAATTTATTCACACATGCTTCATAAAAGTGAAAGGGAATGAAAACAGTGCCCGGTTTTACTTTCTCAGTTACCTTTGCCTTTATCCTGATACTGCCGCGCCTTGAAGAGACTGATATAACTTCGGCGTCACTAATATTATAGTTTTCCGCATCGTTCGGGTTTATCTCAACAAACCCTTCCGGCACAATTTCATCAAGTATTCTTGAGTTCCTTGTCATTGTACCTGTATGAAAATGTTCAAGTATACGACCTGTAGTTAATATAACGGGATATTCGGGGTCAGTTTCTTCGGCAGGCGGTGTATAATCGATGGCGCTAAAAAGGCCCAGTCCACGTGAAAACGTATCTCTATGGAGAAACTGTGTACCGGGGTGTTCCGTATTCGGACAGGGCCATTGTATAAGCTCCTTTTCAATCCTTTCATAGGTGATTCCGGCATACGAGGGTGTTACTTTTCTGATCTCCTCAAAAATGTCTTCAGGTTTTGTATAGTTCCATTTTGCTCCCATCCGGTTTGCCAATTGCGTTGTAATCCACCAGTCATCCTTTGCATCACCTGGCGGCGGCAGCACTCTGTGCATAGGCTGAACCCTTCTTTCTGTGTTGCTTGCAGTACCCTCCTTTTCAATAAAAGCGCAGGCCGGTAATACCACATCAGCGTACTGAGCAGTCTCAGTAAGAAAAATATCCTGGACAACAAAGAATTCAAGTGATTCAATAGCTTCTATCACATGGTGCTGGTTCGGGTCAGACATAACAGGATTTTCACCCATGAGGTAAACAGCCTTCAGTTTACCTTCTATAGCCGCATTGAACATCTCCACGATTGTCAAGCCCGGTTTAACAGATAAGCCTGTCACACCCCAGAAATTTTCAAACTTCGTCTTATTATCTTCATTGGCAACAGGTTGATATGCAGGGTATACGGCATTAAGCGCCCCCATATCGCATGCGCCCTGAACATTGTTCTGTCCTCGCAACGGATTAACTCCGCCGCCAGGAACACCCATGTTGCCAAGAAGCATCTGGAGGTTTGCCGTAGACTTTACACCGTTGACCCCTGAGACAAATTGTGTAATTCCCATTGAGTAATAAAGTGCCATGGGTTTTAAATCCGCCATGAGATGTGCCGCTTTGACAATGTCTTCAGGGTTATCAATTCCACAAATTTCAGCAACATATTCAGGTGTATATTTTTCAAGAACATTTGCCATGGCATCAAAGCCTTCGCAACGTTTCTCCACATATTCTTTATTAAAAATTCCTTCCTTAATCAACACATGCATAAAACCGTTAAGAATAGCTATATTTGTACCGGGCTTGATTTGAAAATAATAATCAGCATACCGGGAAAGCTCAATCCTGCGCGGATCGGCTACAATCAGTTTTTTACCTCGACTGATTACTTCCTTTTTTATCATAGACCCGAGAACAGGATGATTATCCGTTGTATTGGAACCTATTACCAGAAAACCTTCGGAAAGTGGTATTTCACGTATAGAGTTGGTCATTGCGCCTGAACCGAATACTGCCGCCAGACCGGCGACGGTTGAACTGTGTCAGAGTCGGGCACAGTGGTCTACGTTGTTCGTACCTATTACCGCCCTCATAAATTTTTGCATGAGATAGTTCTCTTCGTTTGTACATTTAGCTGAAGACAGGGCCGCAATGGAGTCCGGGCTGTTTTTTTCTTTTATCTCAGTAAATTTGTCTGCAATCAGGTCAAGAGCCTCATCCCAGCTTGCTTCCTCAAAAATACCGTCCTTTTTTATAAGTGGTTTGGTAAGCCGCTTGGGACTCTGGACAAAGTCAAATCCGAATCTACCCTTTACACACAAATGTCCTTTGTTCGGCCCGTCTTCGTGCCCCATGGCTTTCACGAGCAGGCCTTCTTTGTTTTTATAAAAATCTATCTTACAGCCTACACCGCAATAGATGCAGATGCTTGACTCTTTTGTAAGCTCCCATGCATGGCCTCTGCCAAGCACTGTCTGGAAGGAAAGAGCCCCTGTAGGGCACAACTGGACACATGTTCCGCACTTCACGCACTCTGAGTCACCGATTCTTTCAAAAAGACCGGATGTCAGATGGGCATGACTCCCTCTGTCGGTAAAATCCCATACATTGGAAAGCTGGATTTCTGCACATGCTTTTACACATCTTCCGCATAAAACACACCTGTTTTCATTTCTTTTCAGGCCTTCACTTGTTTCACAGTCAACTTCCCTTGTGCGCTGCGGATATTCGTAGACAGTCTGCCGTATATCATATTTATAAACAAGCGCCTGAAGCTCGCACTCACCGTTTGCATCACAATAAAGGCAGTTGTGGTCTCCTTCTGCAAGAAGTAATTCAAGTATACCCTTTCTTATTTGTATGATCTCCTCATCTTCAGTAACAATCTTCATGCCTTCCATGGCAGGTTCTGTACAGGCTGTTTTAAGCATCATATCGTTAACTTTAACTATGCATATTCGACATGCGCCGGTTTTACTTACTCTCGGATGATAACAGAGAGAGGGGATATTTACTCCGTTTTTGAATGCTGCTTCAAGGATTGTCTGCCCCTTTATACCGGTTACCTCACGTCCGTTGAATGATAATTTTATTTCATCCATACAAGCACTCCTTTTTGCTTTTTATTGATCACATCAAATTCAACAAAAAAATAAACGATTAAGCTCTTTACAAGAAAACATCATTATATTCAGGTATTTTTTGATGTCAACTTTTTGCCATATATGACTAAAAATGTCAAATGAATTATTTCACATTCACAATGGTGAACGTTTGGTAAATTGTCATAGATAATTTACTTTACAATATTAAATTCTATTAAATTTTTAATTTTAATGTTGGCATACTATATGTTCATTATAGTGAATTATCATACATATTGACACCATATAAAAAATAAAATAAAATCTTTTCTGCCAAACATATAACTATTATGAGAATCCCAACCTACTCTTATTTTTATTATGAGTACAGTATTTCAGAGATATATCTTGTTTTGACTTCAGAAAATAATGACCCATTCCAGATTAAGCAATCAACACTATTAAGGAGGTAAATAACCATGTGGCAATTGAGAAATGATGAAGAAGCACGGGTTGAAGCCGCAGTAAAGCAGGTTCTCCCCCCTTGTCAGGTCAAATGTCCTATTAAAGAGGCCATACAGAGGACAAATGTGATGATCTCGCTTCTGCCTGATGATCCTGAAAAGGCCCGCGAGGGTGTAATTCAGATCGGGGACTATTTGTATGAGAGAAACCCTTTATTCACCGTCTGCGGATACATCTGCGGCATCTGCGAACGGGAGTGCAATTACAAAACAAAGGGTGGATCTATTAAAAGGAGACTGTTGAAGAGATTCCTTTCCGATTATTACACCCCCTATCTCCCTGAAAAACCGTCGGTAAATATTGACAGCAAAAAAGCTAAGGTTGCCATCGTTGGAGGCGGTCCCGGAGGATTACTCTGTGCCTGGGAATTAAGCAAGAAAGGCTACAATGTAACAATCTTCGACAATAATCCCAAATTGGGCGGTGCAGTCAGGTACATCCCGAAATATCGTCTCCCCGAAGATGTCCTTGATTCTGCAGTGAATAACTTAGTGCGGATCGGCGGGATAAAAGTTGAAACAATTAAAGTAAACGGAGGCGACCCGATTGCCGGATTGAAAGAAAAGGGGTTCTCCGCTTTTTTCGTTGCCACAGGCACACCTTATCCGCGCGCCCTTACCCTCGGCATAAAGCCTGTGGATTGGCATGGACTGGAAAATGTGGAATACGGTCTCACCTTTCTTGATCAGGCAGGAAAAAATGAACTCCCTCTGGATTACTATAAAGATAAGAGGGTTATTGTAATAGGCGGAGGAAATGTCGCATTTGACGCTGCAAGAACAGCATACAGAATGGGTGGCAAGGTAACAATGGTATGCCTTGAGACCTGGGATAAGAAACACAAAGACGGTATCCCCGCAGACACCGAAGAGTTAGAAGGCGCCCACCAGGAAGGCATCCGGATAGTATACTCAAGGGGCGTCAGGAAAGTTATAGGCGAAAACAATAAATTTACAAAGGTCGATTGTCCGAAATGTACAAGCGTTTTCGATGAAAAAGGTTTTAATCCCAAATTTGATACATCCGATTGTATTGAAATTGAAGGTGATGTACTTTTGATTACCATAGGACAAGCATGGGACAGATCATTCCTTCAGGCCTCCGGGCTCTTTGATGAAAACGGCAGACTTGCCGTTGACCCTGTAACCCACCAGAGCTTGCTGAAAAAAGAAGTGTTTCTCGGTGGCGATGTCAGAAGAGTAGGCTTCATGGTGGATGCCATGGCCGAAGGCAGGCAGGCGGCAGATTCTATCGATAAATACTTAAGAGGACTCGGGTTACAACGCTGGATAGTAAGATATGAAGGGAGCAACGCCCCCCTGCGGGAAGTCTATAAACCTGAACCAACAGCAAAATGGACCTCTCCGGATAAACGGATGAATTTTGATGTCTTTGAAAAGGGATTCACCATTGATGAGGCAATCAAAGAGGCGCGCAGATGTCTTGAATGCGGCCCCTGCATCTCATGCAAGGCCTGCGTATCGGCAGGCATACAGCCGGAACTGCCTGCCGTAAAGATAGAAGAAAACCTTTGCAGCGGTTGCGGTATCTGTGTGGCGGCATGCAACTACAACACGGCTCATCTGACGGAAACAGAACAACTTTTTGACGGCAGGGTAATCGGCACAAAGAGGATCTCCTATACCGACCCCGTTCTTTGCAAGGCCTGTGGCATGTGTGTGGCTGCATGTCCGTCCGGGGCAAGGAGCCTTGTGCCCGATTTTTCCATTGAAAAACAGAATGCCGATTATGATCCCGGTATTGTCTGTTTTTACTGTAAGTTCGGTTGGGGATACACCTTTGACCAGGAAAAGTTGGATAAGATAAAGAAAATGATACCCGTTGTTTGCATCGGAAAGGTAGATGCAACCGATATACTCAAAGCGTTTAGCAAGGGCGCTGATGGTGTCCTGCTCCTCGGATGCGCTGATGGCGATTGTCATTTCCAGGACGGGAATCAGGAGGCAAGAAAGAGAATATATTTACTGCACTCAATACTGGAATCTTTCGGGATAGAAAAGGAAAGGCTGGAGGTGGTTACCGGCATTGATCCGCAGGCAGAGAAAGTATTGGGTATTATAAATGGTCTTGCTGATAGAATAAAAGGTCTTGGACCTAAAACAAGCGTAGGAGGATAAAAATGGCAGATAAACCTAAATTAGCGATATGCTGGTTCGGCGGATGCGGAGGATGTGATGAGGCTATCGTTGACCTGAATGAAGATATCCTCAAGGTGACAAACGCCTTTGATCTGGTCCTCTGGCCTGTAGCACTCGATTTTAAATACCACCACATTGAAGCAATGGAAGACAAAGAAATTACACTCAGCATAATAAATGGCTCCGTGAGAAATTCAGAACATGAGGAAATTGCCCATCTTTTGAGGAAAAAATCCCAGCTTGTGCTTGCCTTTGGCGCATGTGCATGTTTTGGAGGCACGCCCGGCATGGCAAATATGAGAAGTAAGGAAGATATTTTCCAGTGGGTTTATGAAGATGCACCGACAATCGTGAACCCGAAACACAACGTTCCACAAACTGTTTCAAATACAACCGGTTACGAATTGACGCTCCCGGAATTCTACGGACAGGTTTACCCGTTGAACCAGATAATAGATGTTGATTATTATCTGCCCGGATGTCCTCCACCGCCTAACCTGATATACAATGCGATAAGCGCTGCAATAGCAGGGGATCTGCCGCCAAAGGGCTCTACTCTTGCGCCTGAAAGGGCATTATGTGATGTTTGCGACAGGAATAAAACAAAACCGGAGCGTCTTGCCATATCCAATATTAAGAGGATACATGAAATTGAGGCTGATCCTGAAAAATGCTTTCTTGCACAGGGCGTGGTATGTACAGGACCTGCAACACGGTCAGGGTGCGGAGAAACATGCATAAAGACAAATATACCTTGCAGAGGTTGTTTCGGACCTGTTGAGGGCATCGCAGATATGGGCGCAAAATATCTCTCGGCCTTTGCTTCGATAATTGAGGCAGATACTGAGGAAAACAGAAAAAAGCTGATTGAAAGCCTGGATGATCCTGCCGGCTATTTCTATCGTTTCACAACCGCATCTTCTCTCCTGAAAAAGAGAAGAGATGCATCAAAGAAATAATGAGGTGTAAAAATGGCTAATAAGATAACGATAAATCCGGTAACAAGATTAGAAGGACACGGTAAGATAGACATTTTTCTTAATGACAACGGGGATGTTGCAGATGCATATTTCCAGGTAACAGAGTTGAGGGGCTTTGAAAGGTTCTGTATCGGCAGACCTGCCGAGGAAATGCCGAGGATAGTGCCCAACATTTGTGGCGTCTGCCCGACTCCTCATAATATGGCATCCACAAAAGCCCTTGATTATATGTATGGCGTTGCCCCCACCCCTACAGCAAAGCTTGTGAGGAAATTGCAGTATAATGCAAATTTTATTGAAGACCATTACATTCATTTCTTTTTCCTTGCCGGCCCTGATTTTGTAGTAGGACCGGACGCTAATCCCGCAGAGCGGAATATCCTGGGGGTCATTAATAAGGTTGGCCTGGATATAGGAAAAAAGGTCATAGAGATTAGAAAAAAGACGCGGGAAATTATAAAACTCATTGCCAGCAAACCTGCCCATCCTGAAGGTGGATTACCGGGTGGAGTTCCAAGGGGCATTACAGAGGAAGAGAGAAAAATAATACGGAGAACCGCAGACCAGTCCGTTGAATTTGCCCGGTTTGCCATGCAGCTTTTTAAAGATACTGTACTTAAGAACAAGAGTTATCTCGACCTCGTCTTAAGCGATGCCTATAATCTGAAGACATCCTATATGGCGCTTGTAGATGAGACCAAGAAGGTCAACTTTTATGAAGGGAAGCTAAGAGTAATAGATCCATCAGGAAATGAAACAGCCTTTTTTCATCCTAACGACTATGTGGATTATATAGGTGAATGGGTAGAGCCATGGACATATATAAGACTGACGCATCTTAAAAAGATCGGATGGAAGGGGCTTATCGAAGGCGCTGATACATCGCTTTACCGTGTCGGTCCCCTTGCGCGTTACAATGTTTGCGAAGGCATGGCAACACCCCTTGCCCAGAAAGAATATGAAAAAATGGTAGAAACACTGGGTAAACCTTCTCATCACACGCTGGCATATCACTGGATGAGATTGATTGAGGCCTTGCAGGCGGCTGAGGATTTGCAGAATATTGCAGACGACCCACTGCTTACCGGCAAAAATATCCGTAATATGAACTTTCAATATACCGGAAAAGGCGTCGGTTGTGTTGAGGCATGCAGAGGCGTATTGATCCACGACTATGAAGCTGACGACAAGGGATTGATAAAGAAAGTAAATCTTATCGTTGCCACCCAGCACAATGCAGCCCCGATTTCTCTGTCTGTAAAAAAAGCTGCCCAGGCCTTTATAAAGGGCGGCGAGGTAAAGGAAGGGATGCTTAATATGGCTGAGATGGCATTTAGGGCATACGATCCATGTCTTGGATGCGCAACACATACCCTGCCGGGTAAGATGCCTTTGGTGATTGATATCCGGGATCATGAGGGTAACATTATCAAGACAATTTCAAGATAGCATATTTAATCAACCTTTATCGCCGGGCGCTTCACTCCGGCGATAAAGGTTGCCACGCTTATTTTTTTATATTTCGGGGTATGATTAAGTCCAATGAAAAAAAAGACGCTCATAATAGGATTAGGTAATACTATCCTCAGTGACGATGGCGCGGGTATACTGACGGCGCGGGAGATTGCAAAGAAATGCCATTTACTGCCGGACATAGAAGTAGTTGAAGCAAGCATAGGCGGCATCGGACTCCTTGATCTCATGGCAGGATACGAAAAGGTTATTATAGTTGATTCAATAAAAACCGCTGAGGGGCGGGCAGGTGAGATTTATAAGATTGACATTGAAGATCTGGGGGATATGTCATACCCTTGCGGCCCCCATTTCCTTGATGTAAGGACAGCCGTGGAACTGGGCAATAAATTCGGCTATGAAATGCCGGAAAATATCGAAATATATGCAATTGAAATAAAAGAAAACACAACCTTCAGCGAGACCTTGACGCCTGAAGTGGAAAAGGCAATCCCGCAACTCGCACGTCAAATAATTACAGATCACGGGTTAATGAAATAACCATCCTTTCAGATGTACACCATGTCCCGAAACGCTCTCTATCTGAGGTCATTCCCGACCTTTAATCAAATTTTAGTACGTCGGGAAGTGTGACGACGAGGTAATGAAGTTATATGATTGATGAATGATGCCTTGCGGGGATACTTAAAAGCACTGTCACAGTAGTTTTTAAGATGTCCCAGTGCCATGAGCCCCATCGTCAGCAGAATGTGAAGACAACTGTAAAACCCGTTTGGTAGTGTGAGATACTTCCCGATCCCGCTAAGGAGACCATTGGCGCATAACGCGGGCATCAGGATGAGGACTTGAACGAAAAAATGAACTGGAGCCTTTTTCCCGCCTGTTTTTTCCTTCTGTGCGGTTTAATCCAGACAGCGGAGAGACAATTGCTTTCTGAATCTCGGGATGAAGTTTTAAAAGCTAAAACCCGTTAAACAGCGTCCTTACTGACTTTCAGAAAATTTCGGCAGTTGTAGACATTGTGTCTACAATTTCCTCGGATAGGTCACTATGAGAGTAATGGGTTTAATGGGCACCGTTGCCGGACCTGCAAAGGCCTTGAAATTTTCTATGGTGTATTCTGTTATCATCTGATGCTCCTGTTGTGAGCCATGGTTTTGTCAAAATCTATATTTTGCCGCCCGCTTGCGCTTGACAAATGCGGACGAGAGCGGACGAATACCGATGAACAGTCTTTTTGATAGCCGGCGACATTGCCGCCTATCAAATATTCAGCCCTAACAGGCGAATATACTAAATTTTCACTCTGCCCGAAGGGCATGGAGTATATCGGGTGCCAGGTCGGCAGCCGATATAAAATATTGTCCGGCTTTTGTCTGCGTGCGTCTGCGGCTGAATAAAAAAAGGTTTTCATGTATTTTTGCATTACCTGAGTCATGCTAATATATAAAGCAACAACCGTGCCAGAGCAAAAAGTCAGTCGTGATTCGTAACTCGTAATTGGTAATTGGCGTTTTTCAACTCAAAGCTTAACACTGTTTGTCCCTTTCTCCTTTTACCTTGTTCAACGTTCCCGTCTTTACACCATGCGCTATGTGCTCTGCAATTATTTAATCCACATTTTGCAATTCTAAATTCTAAATTCTAAATTCGCAATTATTAATTATTGATACCCCCCCCCTTCGATATTTTCTTAAACTATGGTTTAACCAATTCCAACTCAGGTTGAAACGAGTAATAGCATTATGACAGCCTGCGTCTCAAAATATCGTAAAAACTTTCACGTTTTCCTATCATCACAATGTAAACAATTTTATCTTTATAGGACATCTTTTAAAACTTCTTCTCTTGTCAGGGTTCTTACCTTTTTTGTTTTTATTTCCTTGACCCTCTTTGCAATCTCTCTTCCTTCTCCAGATAATAACAGCAATAATGTTTCTGTATCTTCTTTGTCTAATTTTTTTATTGAGCTTGCTATATCTTCCACATTTAATTCAACTGCTACCGTTACACTCATATATTCCTCCACTTAAATTTTCTTAACTGCCTCATGACTGCCTCATAGTTAATGGACATGCTGACCGAGGCAAATCTCCACCAGATTAATGGTAATGGGGTCTAACTTTGTCATGTTCAATCACTCCTCGCTCTACTATTATATGACAAGATTAACTGTTTTTCATATATGTTTTAGGCTATCTCTTTTCAATGCGCAGTCCCTCAATCTTTTCAAAGTCCCGTAAGTTGGAGGTCATCACAGAGAAATCGAGAGAGATGGCAGTGGCTGCAATTATCAGATCATGAGCGCCGACTGTTAAGCCTTTTTTTGCCAGAGATGCCCAAATCCTGGCGTAAATACGTACAGCAGACAGATCAAAAGGGTAGACGGGAAAAAGTTCGATTACCTTTTCCACAAAGGCCTGCCGCTTGACCATCCTCCCTTCAGAATCAGCGCGTTCCACACCATGGAGCAATTCTGCTACCGTTACAACGCTTATTCCAAAAGGCTCTTCTTCCCGTCCGGATATGATGTCCGTTATATTGTTTTTGTTACGCTCAAGGGCAATTATTTCGCTGCTGTCAAAAATTATTCCCACAACGTTTTCTCCGGTAGAGATGGCTGGGTGCGAATAATTTCCCCAATGTCACGGGCAAAAATCTCATTATCATCGTTGAGGCTTGGCAGTTTTTTTAGAATATCGTTCAATTCTTTCAGCGACCTCCCGTGGGGCAACGACTCAACCGGGATAATAGCGGCCGCAGGTTTCCCCCCTCTTATTATCGTAAAACTGTCGTGCCGGTATATGACGGCATTCATAAGCTCTGAAAATCTTCTGACAGCTTCTGTTGCACTGATTGGTATGGCCATAAGCGTTCCTCCATAATAACATGTAAAATACGATAATCATATTTTACAATATTGTTCCAAAAACAACAATCAATTTGTCGGATCATCAAGCAGCATTTCGTTGGTCTCGACGGTTAAAGCGGGTCGGAGAGATCGGTTTGATTTTAAGCCTGATTTGTTATACATTTAGTCGGATCAACATTGACAATACACCTTTAATTGTCGGTAAAAAATACAGAATCACGGGGTGAAAGGATTAAAACGAATATCAAATCCAAAATCCATACGGTTAAATCCAGCCAAAGGCAGGGCAATCCTGGATTCGGGATCAACAATATTTCCCGTTGCCATATTGTCATAAAAGGCACTGTCCAGGGGGTAGGTTTTCGTCCCTTTGTCTACCGGCTTGCCGGAACATACAAGGTCAAAGGGAGTGTTCTTAACTCAAGCCGGGGCGTGATTATTGAAGCAGAAGGCGAGGAAGGTAAAATTGAATCCTTCATTAATGCGATAAAAGGGCACCCCCCTGCCCTTTCTAAAATCAATAGTTTTGAGGTAACAAGGTTGCCACCTGCCGGGTTTACATCATTTCAAATACTGAAAAGCAGCCCGGATAAGTCAAATGAAGCCCTTATTCCACCGGACGTAGGGACATGCAAATCATGCGCTGAGGAGATACTCAACCCTCTGGATCGCCATTATCAATACCCGTTCACCAATTGCACAAATTGCGGTCCAAGGTTCACCATAATAGAAGAAGTTCCCTATGACCGTCCCGGAACTTCCATGAAAACATTCAACATGTGCAATGACTGTGCAAATGAATACAATAACCCACTCAACAGGCGGTTCCACGCCCAGCCTGTTGCATGTCCTGCATGCGGCCCAAGCATACGCAAAGCGGACAACAAAGGCAAAACGGCTGCCGATAA
>JAPLKC010000102.1 GCA_026388255.1 Pseudomonadota bacterium
GGCGCACAGTCACACCCATCTTATACCTCCTTCAGACTGTGCAAAATGCAACCTATACGCAGTAAAGATTTTGCCACAAGGAGAGGTGAAAGTCTATCCATTAATTAGATCCTTGTTAGCTCGTTTAAAAGATCGTCGGAGCTGGGGCCAATCTTGTTCGAGTCAGTTCGGTATCTCTTTATCCACGAATCAAATTCTGATCGTTTCACAAGAATCTTTCGTCTGATGCAATAGGAGGGGATGGGGTCTCCGTCGTAGATGAGATATTCCCGGAGGGTCCGCACTGATAAAGATGAATATTCAGAAAGACCCTTGAGGTCGAGATATCGGTCATTATCATAATTTTCTACCCTGCCATAACTCTTCGGCAAACCCTGCCCTCCTTGTTGTAGACTATCGACAAAACCCTCCTCCACGACAGGCTACCGCCATTACAAATAATAAATACCCCTTGCCGGTATAAAAGCAGTTGCAAATCCAATATATTTTATTTGCAATAAGATGTCAAGGAATAATTAAAGTAATTTTGATTTGATTTGCAACTACTTTTTTGATATAAGAATCACATATGGAATACTATCAGTTATTCAGACTGGCCAGGGTAATGCAAGGAAAGACTCAAACCGGGGTTGGAGCAGCGGCAGGAGTTACACATCAGGCAGTTAATGCTTACGAGAAAGGATCAGCTTCACTTTCAATGGAAACTCTTCGTAAAATGGCAATATCCATAAACATAAATCCGGACTATCTGATCGATCCTTCTGCAAATCCCTTCCTGTCACAAGAAGTTATAAAGATGGAATTCCCCGAAAATCTGTTTCTTCCCGGCTTGAATTTTCAGATCATATATTTTCTTGCAGAAAAAAATTATGCATTAGAACTATGTTTCCTCTTTTCCAACACAAGATTTGCCAAAACAATTCTTAAAGGTACCATTGCTGCAAACCCTGTAATAGCAATTGTTTGTCAGGACGCAAATCGGAATATTTTTCTGTTTAAACGAAGAAAGATCCTTATGGGCCCTATTCTTGGAGATCGCGAACTTAGACTGGAGCTATCTAAATATAAGACTGGAAATAAATCTATTATTATTGATGACAGAGAGGTCAGCGACAGTCTTCTTGAGAAAATAAGGGATGTTACAGTCACAAAGGATGAATTGGCGCTATTTTTCAATGGGAGAAATGACGTAGTGCTCGATGAAGGCGAAAGGTTGATTATATCAAAGAAACGTGAAAAAGGAATAGCTCACTCAGAGATATTACGATTTATAGACAGCTTTCCACGTGAACAAGAATAATCGGCGATATGCTTAAAGCAAGATCATGAAACCTGTACGTTATATATACTGGCATGGCGGAAAACACTGGCTGGGTTACATCGAGGGATACGATCAAAAGAAAAAGGCCCAATGCTTGCTTCGGTGCACCAATGTTGTTTCTCTATTTTTTGCCATAGATTTGTATCTGATAAATATTTGTATCTCAATTTTACCACGTCCAGAAATCCAGTCAAATTTCTATATCGGCCTAAAACCGACCCTTAACTTTTCCATCAAATGTATCCAGGAAGGTCTTTAGCGCAGTCTTCTGTCTATCCTCCAGATTGGTATATTTTGGGGATGAAAAAAGTTTCCTGACCCTCGGCTCTATCATCTTGATGCTGATAAAATGGTCAATGCTCTTGAGATCCATTCTCCAGTTCACCTTACTAACGTAATCCGACATCCCGTGACTTCTGCTCTCACCTAAAAAACTCGTTAAAAAGACTATCAGACCTGTGTCTGTGCGGATAACATCGCGAACGAATCGATCTATGTTCTTTTTCTCATCCCAGTGATCCCACATAAAGAGAATACTCACGAAATGCTGATGCTGTAATAGCTTCTTGTTTTCCGCCCATTGCTTTATTCTGTCGCAAGCAAGACTTTCAAGCTCCTTGAGCTGATCCGAGTTTACAGTTCTTTTCTCTTCCGGCTCCGGATTATCCTTCAAACTATATTTTCCATGCTGTTGGCATTGAACGGCAACTTCATCAACAATCGTGTAGAGACTTCGCTTCGCTTGTATAATCGCTTTCTTGAAAATCTCAAAACGCTGCGTCTGGTCATCAAAGCGTTGGCTCAGTTGATAGAATATTTGCAAAATTTTCATGGAGGTCTCAATTTCAAAAAATCCTTTTGGTCCCTCCGGAAACATATCACCAACGTCCATAAGCGCCGTGATTATCGGTTGAATATGTTCTTCTGGAATATCCTCGTGGGTATAATCGTGCATACGTTCGAGAAACCTTAGTATCTTGCCTTCGCTTTTCAACTTTAAAAGTTCTTCAGCGAATAGCTCATCATTGCGCCCGGACGCCAATACCATCTTGATTTCATTTTGAGATAACTCACCTTTAGGTAGTGATAGTCTGAAATACGCATCAAACATATCAGGGCTCGCTATGTTGCCGGCTTTTCTCCAGGACTCCAAGAAACTATCGGAGTGTCCAACATTTTAGAGTTTTGGAAATAACCTCTCCAGAAAATCCATGAGCGTTTCCGATGGCAGCTCCGTAACTTTGCCAGCAATAGCTTCCAAGGAATCCTTTTGTTTGTTTTTTGCCTGTTCCGATTGCCCGTAATAGGAGGAATGTGAAATCCCAGTAAATAAATCCTTATTGTCTCTTATTGCATAATACAGTTCAGGCAGAAAAACTTGAATAGCGGTTATCGCTATGAAATCAATCGGATTAAGATCGTCTTTGACCATTTCAAATCCGAATCTCAGCGTATTGATATATCTATTGACGTCTCTGATATCCTTAAAAAAATGCTTAAGCCCGCTGTGGTATATATTACCCCAGTGCGTTTGGTCCCATCTTTCTTCTGGTATCCCGTTGATGATCTCATCGAGCATCGAAAATAGTAAACGCTCCACTTCGTCTTGCGAAATCTGGGGAATCTCGAATGGCACCTGAACTACTTTTTCAAGGTAAGCCATCCCGGGGCCTTCCTGCACTTTTCCCAAAGCTTTTATCACAACATCTTTATCGAAAGACAAAAAGTAAATTGTGTGAGGAAAATCAGCCAGCGATTTGACTAACTGGAAAACCTGCCTAATCTCGCTATTATTTAGTCGATCTATATCGTCAATTACAATTAGTATTTTCCTATCAAGATTCGCTAATAGCTGGCTTAACTCAGATTTTACGTCCCATAAATCCCCTGCCTGATCTTGACCGGCTTTTTCCGTCACGGCTCCAATGGTTTTGATGGCTCTCGCAACGTTGCCAACTATCGCCACTGCCGGGAAATGCCTCAGCGGTTCAAAGAAGCCGGCATAAGCCTGCAGAGCTTGCCCTATTTTGATATGCTTTTTACTTTTATCAACTCTACTGACAGCCGCCGAAAGTTCTTTGAAAAATTGCGCAATAAGCTGATTTTGGTCTGAGAAATACCACGGATTAAACTTAACGATGATAGGGTTTTCCTGCTTCCCCTTCTTTTCATCATGCTTTTGAATTTCTTCCAGGGCCATATTGACAATTGACGTCTTGCCTGATCCCCAGGGTCCGAAAAGCCCTATCGAAAGGCTGTCCTTTTGATCATACTGTAATATTCCGTCGGCAAGAGACTTGGCAAATCTCTTCCAAGAATATCTTCTTTAGAGGATTGTATTGGTTGATCTGATCTAAACATATAAATCTAAGAGATTTTACTACTAATTCCGATCTATGCCTATAATAAAAGTAAAATTTTAGACAATATTCTATTCCTAAGACTCTACAAATATTTAATCTTTCGGGAATATTTCACTTTTCAAAGTTGTCTGCTACTCGCAAGGCTGTCCAAAGTAGGCAGGATACGCTTTTAGCTTTATTTTCAATCCGATCAGCTATTACATTTCAGGGAGTTGCTCTTAAAGTTTCTCCGAAATCTCCCGATCCAGAATCGCTTTCATATTCTTACTCATATTATTGACAAAACCGGGGTTGCTAATGAGGGCCTCAAGGTCAAGCTGGATACTCTGGCTATCTATACTGGCGATTATTGCAAGAAGCCTATCTTTGAGATCTTTCATGTTCTCAAAGCCTTCTATGCAGGATAGGTTTGGCTGAATGCCTTTCTGAAGATACCAGAGGAGATCAAAATAGTCCCGACCTTTTACCTTCACCGTTGTTTTCCCCTGTTTGTCTGTTTTTTCCCACTTACGGAAAAGGATCGCCCTGATTTTTGTTGCCATGAGGGTAGATATATCAAGGGTCTTAATGAGAACGGAGCGGTTATGCCTGAAAATCGGGCGAATGTCCGTAGAGTATTTTGTACAGAAATCAAACTCGGAATAAATCTCAACCTTGAGAAATAAGATGTCTGTTTCTTCTCTTGTGGTAACGCCGAGATCGTGAAGGATTGGAAACTTTAAATATATGCGGAATTTCTGGACAGTTGTTTTGACATCAAGATCAGTACGCTTTCTAAAATAGTTTTCTAAATCCTTGGCCAGTTTTGAAACATTGATCTTTTTTGTTTCATCAATGAAATCTAAATCTTCAGAAAGACGCTGGAGGTCAAAACAGTGTGCAAGAGCCGAACCTCCGTAAAAAAGAAGCTGGCCATAATCGGGATGTGAGTAAATAAAATCAAGGACTACTATCTGAAGATACTCTTTGAGAAGATTCCACTTGTAAAGATTATTTTTTGACGGAGATTCATTTATTAGGTTTGCGAGAACCGGTTTGATAGTTTCCAGGATAGTTGTTATTTTAGCCAATTAAAAATCTCCTTCATTTTTGGTGACCCTTCCATTTCAACATATCCTATAAACTCTTTAAAATCATTCTCTTTGAATTCATCAAGATTGAGCCGCAGTTCCTCCACTGCTCTTTTGTCGGTAAGCAGTCTTTTTCGGAAATAGAGAAAATCAAAAAGCGCCTTGGCTTTGGTTGCCTTGAGGATTGAGAAATCGCCTTTTTTCACCACATTGAATCCGAGAAACAATTCTTCCTTGATTTTGTGGTAGATGAAATTGCCCAGGTCATTGGTAAAATGATCTGTTTTGCGAAGTCCCACCGATGTTATATTCCGGGGAATTTCGGTAAGCATGTTGTGCTCGTGGAGAACATAGTCAAGGCTGAGATAAGAGGGCAAGTAGAGCCTGTTGGCAATAAATTCAACATAGTCAGAGAAGATGCCCTTGCGCTGTGCATTATCGAGATATATCTTGGTCACATACAGATTCTTACGCAGGTGAAGCATCGCTCCTCGCTTCGCGTAACGGGACAAGATGATGTTCATATATGCAGGCTTTTCCCCAATCGGAGCAAGGTCAGCCGCGCCAAAAGACGGGAGGGTGCCCGCCAGCTTAAGTATTCGTTTTGTCCTTATTTCAGCGTTTCTCATAATATACTTTAATTGTATATTTAAAGAAATGAGCTGTCAAGGGGAATGGAATCGAATATATGCGGCTATGTACAATTATACGCTATCAGCAGTTTTCAACTATCTTTTTGTAAGCATCACACACAGCCGTGACTACCTTACCGACTTCATCTGCACAGTTGTATTGACCGTAAGATATGCGAATCGCCGACTTTGCTTGCTGTTCGGTAAGCCCCAAAGCAAGAAGCACGTGCGATGGCTCGTCTTTACCTGAAGTGCAAGCCGAACTTGTGGACACGCAAACACCTTTCAGGTCAAGCAGATGCATAAGGGATTCACCCGAAACGCCGTCAAAACAAAGGTTGACCGTGCCGGGGAGACGGAACTCGCTGCCCCCGTTAACCCTTATGGAGGGTATTTTTTCTTTTATGCCATTCACGGTATCTTCGACCATTGCCTTCAGCCGCCTTGCCGTATCAGCCATTTCACCGATACTTTCCTCAATAGCGTAACCCGCCGCTACGATTCCGGCGACATTCTCCGTTCCGGCGCGAAGACCGTGTTCTTGTCCGCCGCCGAACACCAATGGCAATAATTGCAAGGCAGACCGTTTATATAAAATTCCCGTGCCTTTCGCCCCGTTGAACTTGTGTGCGGAGGCAGTCAAAAAGTCAACCTGTAGGTCGTTTACGTCGACAGGGATATGTCCGACAGCTTGCACAGCATCCGTATGAAACAGAATGCTTTCAGGTTTCAGTAATCGACCTATCTCCGCTATCGGCTGAATCGTGCCGATTTCGTTGTTGACAAGCATAACCGACACCAGTTTGGTGTGGGGTCTAATTGCCGCCTTTACATTATCGACCGAAACATGTCCCGTCTTATCAACGGGTAAATAGGTAACCTGAATGCCAGTCTGTTCAAGTGAGCGGCAAACGTTCAGCACAGAATGATGTTCGATAGCAGTAGTTACAATGTGCATCGGCTCGATACGGTAGGTATCCGCGACGCATCGAAACACCCAACTGTTCGCTTCCGAACCGCCGGAGGTGAAGATGATTTCAGGCGGCTCTGCACCGATGGCCACTGCAACATGTTTTCGTGCCTGCTCTATAGCGCGTTTGGCTTTTGCCCCAAACGAATACTGGCTGGAGGCGTTGCCGTATTCCTCACGCAGAAACGGGAGCATCTTCTTAAAGACGCTGTCAGATATTCTTGTAGTCGCGGCGTTGTCTGCGTAAATCACGGCCTCACCTTCTCAGAATAGATCGCAGCCTTGTTCTTTGAGCTCCTCGACCTTGGCGAGCAGGAACTCAGTATCGACTTCCAAATACTCAGCGAGGCAATCAACGCAATAGAACCTCTTTGACTCCTTATCGAGCAGTTTCTTGGTCAGTCCGATTTCGTTTTTGCTTAGGGCTTCTCTTCCGCACACATAACAGCGTTTTTTTCCCACACAATTACCTCACTTCTTCAGGGTCAGGCCTGACGCTGAACGCAGGGATGTCTTTCCCGCGATACTCCGCGTCGAGCAGCCCCAACTGGTACTTAATCGTATCCCTCATCTTTCGCGCCCTGTCAAGGCAGTACCGCTTAAACTCGCGGGCAGTGATGTCGTCTGCGCTGCGAACCTGCGGGAACAGCAGCTTCAGGTAAGCCGTGGCGATACGCTTGACCGCTTCTGTATCACGGGTGTCCGCCGCTTCGGGGACTTCGATAAGTTCATCCACAATTGCGCGGTAACTGATATCATCGCGCAGTTCGTGCATAATCGAGCAAAAATATTCCGAGTTTAACGCCCAACCTGCAATTTTGAGGTCGTCGTTCATTCTGGGGATATTCCACCCTTTGATGAAGCCGTGGAAACGTTCAATCAAAGCCGATTCGTGGAACACGGACGGCAGTTCCTCAAACATATTACCAAAGCCGTCCTCGTCCATCGTTTCCTTCTTGATGTTGCCGCAGAGGATAACGCCCGCTTCTGCTTTTCCCTCGTAGTTGCCGACGGTGAAGATTCCCAATTCAAGGTAGCCCTTCAATGCGGCGCGCATTTCGTCCACATCGGTGAACGAAATGGTCTGTACTTCATCAAAAGTGATGAAGTCGTTGCCGGACACTAATCCCTCGACACGCTTGTTTTGGTCATAGAACATCTTTGCACGACTCATAACGCCGCCGCTCGAAAGCCACCCGAAGCGGCTGACGCGGCCGAACAAATATGATTTGCCGGTTCCTTTCGGGGCAAGTTCAATAAGGTTCAGCCGTTTTTCAACGAACGGAAGTAGACGGGTGAGCATCGTAAGTTTCTTTTCCTCATCGCCGAGATAACCGCTCGCGTTGTAGTCCACCGCACCAAGCAGGACATCAAGCCACTCCGCTGTAGTGAATTCTCGACGTGCATCTTTGTAGTAGTCGATATCAATGGTATATGGGCAGAAAGTCTTAAACGCCGTCAGCTTGATTTTGCCATGATTCGAGCCCTTTGCCTTGTAGTCATCAGGCTGACGGTGACCGATTTCTACCATTCCCCAAATCTCACGACCGTTTAGTAAGTCGTTTTTGCAGCTTTGCCACACCGAGTCCTCAATGACGGTATCTTTGTTTGACAACCCGAAGTCGGGCAACGCAAACGACACCTCGCTCGTCCTGATGTCGATATCAACCGACACCTTAGCAAGGAACTTCACTCGCTCTTGTTCGATTATAACTTTATCCTTTATTGTCTTCCAGTCGTCCTTGCGCGGCAAGTAAGTCCGCACAAAACTAACCAATTCATCGGAGTCGAAGTAACCGTTCTCATCCTCGAACCTCTTTAAGAGCCAGTCACGCATAAAGGAAGGCAGGCTCAGAGCGGAGAAGAAGTTGCTCTTCTTGAGGTCTTTGTACACGACCATCTCGTCAAAGCAATTTCTGAGTTTCTCAATCATCAATCGTACCTCCTAAAACAAGCCATCAAAAGCGTCATTGACTTTGCCGCTCTTGCCTTGCGCCTTAATCATAATCTTGCCAATCAGGTTGTCGCCCGCGTAAACGTCCGCCGAATAGTCGCCTGCCCGTTTTGTGTCAGGCAACTTCACGGAGTAGTGGTTCACATCTATCTGCGAAGCCGAGTAGGGCTTCCCATTAAGGACAACAGAAACATTCTGCATCGGCGAGTTAAAGAACAGCTTAATCTCCGTGCCGGTTCGAAAGTCTACGGTCACGCTCTCGTCGACCAGTTTAACCGTTACGCTTCCATCCTTCAGAGACAGTTCAATGACGGGAACGACTACTTCTTCCAACGACGCCCCGCCGTGAACCTCGACGTTCGCTGCGCGGCTGCCCTTGAAGCGTCCGTAATCGGCAAGTATGAGGTATCCGTTCTCCTCTGCGGCGAACGGGAGGTCATAGGGCTGAAACATCTCACAGCAACGCCCCGAATGCTCGCCTGTCGTATCGGTATCGTATTTTTCCTCCTTGCGTCGCAGGACAGCGAGCCGCGATGTGCCGTGGTCGCTTACAATCAGGAAGAGTTTGCAATGCCTTAGCGCAAGTTCCGTAGCCGCCTTGTCTATCATCGCCGTGATGATGTCCAGTTCTTTTGCAAGATGGATGGGCAATTCATTATTAGTAAAGTTGTAACCGCCCGTGTCTTTGTGCTTGGTATCATCAAAGTTATCGTTCTTCTCTTTGCGACCTTGCCACCCATCAAAAAAGTCTCGGTTGATGACCGTTATAGTCGGAAGTTCCGCACGGGCAATGTTGACCCGAACCGACAAACCGCGCTTTTGTGCTAAGGCTTCGATAAAGCCCAGAAATTCGACACCGAGGGCATCAAGCCAGTACAGGAAGGTGTCGCTCTTATCCACGTTGTCCATAATTTCGTTCCGCGTCGGCAGCCTGTTGAACTTCCGCGAGAAAGCAAGTTCATCAACCTTTTCCAAGAATTCAGGTTCAAGCTCATTAGACAGCTTTTGCCGTTTATACGCCTCGAAATACTCTGTCAGCAAGTCAGCCAGTCCAGGGCATTTGAATACATATTTTTTCAGGTAAGCCGCCAACGCTGGATAAAGACCATCAAGATGCGGAACCATACCGTTTTTCGAGAGCCAAGCGATGATCTCTTCACGCTCCACCCTTGTGCTATCCGTCAGCTTATAAATGCTTTCAGACACCACTTTTCGATTATTCACCACGAAGTCAGCGATATCCGGCTCAGGGAACTTCTCGACTAGAACCTTACGCTCCTGATAGAACGAGGGAAACCGCTTATCCGTGTGCGGGATATCGATTATCGCGTTCAGGACATGCCCGGCAAAGTCCTCAAAACGGCTAGTCTTGTCCAGTACGAACCGAAGATATCCGTCCTGCAATGTGTCTGCTTTGCTCTTCAGGCAGATGAAATAGAGCCAGTTGCGGTAGTCACTCCCGGCAATACGGGCGTAAAAATCCGACTCCAGATTATTGCCAAGATCGTGTTTTTCGAAGACCTCGTCAAGAGCCCCGTTGCTCTGGTTGAGTTCTGTCAGCAACTCTGCCCAGCGAGCGTCGCTCCCGCAGGAATGCGCCAAGACAAAGCCCCTTATTAAGAACTTAATGCCCTCGTAGGCGCTGCTGATTCGATGTACCGTGAATAACGCCTTATCGAGATCGACAGCCGTGTTCACGACAATACTACCACGCCGCCCATTTTCGAGTTCCGCAAGCATCGCTTTGAAGCCCGATAAAGCCGACAATCCGACAGACGGGGCGGCAAGGGTAAACGACAAGTCGCATTCAGCCTTGTCGACGACGCTGAACCGACGGTTGTCAAAGCGAGGGTCGGTCTGCAGCCCGGCAATCAGCGAGGCAAGCCCTCGCAGAAGCAACACGACTTTTGCACCGCCGACATTATGGTCTTTCAGCCGCGAAAGGGTGCGTATTGCCTCATCGCTTCCGCGAAGCGCAAGAAACTCGCCAAGCCCAGTTACAACGAACTTTTTGCTATTTCCATTCTCACCTGCAGCCTTGATATAGGTGAAGAGTCCATCGATGTCAGGCATTCTGTCGTCGTTGTTGCAGAAACCGCTCATCGTGACGAAATCAAGCCCCAAGACCGACAACTCATCCATTGCGGTCGCATACTGCCTGTCGCTGATGAACAGGAAATATGGTGTTTTGACGGAGGATGTCAGGTATTTCTTTACCGAGTCAATTTGCATTCTATTTCCCGTCTCCATTCACTAGTATTTCAATTCCGACTGTCATGTTGTCCTTGACGAGCCGTTTGAGGTACT
Source organism: Pseudomonadota bacterium (assembly GCA_026388255.1). NCBI lineage: Bacteria > Pseudomonadati > Pseudomonadota > Pseudomonadota bacterium. Next base: position 10,618 of record JAPLKC010000102.1, read on the forward strand.
GCTTCAACTGGGCGTCGTCCATCTCGTCGATTTTCAGGAGAACCTTGTCGCTACCTCCAGCGTTGTACTCCGCTTCGGCGAGTTGCTTCACCTTGCCCTTGACGCTTGGATTGTCCCGCCAATCGTAAGTGTCTACGGAAAGGCGGTCGAGCGTGTCCCTGACCTTATCCAAGTCAGGAAGCAACGCGCTGTATTCGCCGACAATATCCTGCTTGAATGCCGCATTCCGCTTCTCTTCATCCGCAAAGATGCCGAACAGCGAGGTGGATTCAAGGAACGCAAGAGCGGATTTGATTTCAGAATCCGTTCCCCAGTTTCGGTTGAGGGTTTCAAATGCTTTCTTAGCTTTTTCGTATTCAGCCGCGGATGCACAGCACAAGATAGGCATCCTGTAACGACTCGACCACTCACGCGGGTTTTTAGTTCCCGTCTTGTCTTTCCACAAGCGGAAGAGTTGCGATTTCAACTGGTTCTTGCGGAACTCCTCGGCAGCATCTTTTACCTTGACGTTGCAGTCAGTTTTCGGTAACTCAAACAAGCCTGTTTGAAGTTTGCTCTTCACATCGGCGATGTCGTTATCGCTCAGGTCTTCAAGGTACGGCTCATAGACCTCGGCAAAAGCATATTTGTCGTTGTTCAGCAATTCCCTGATTTCCCCGCCGTGCGCCGCCAACTCCGCATGGAACACTTTCAACTGTTCGGGCAGTATATCCTCTTGCTTACAGATTTTCAGGAGCGTATCGAGGACTTTTGCCAAGGCGGGATACTTTGCCCGCAGAGCCTCGCATGAGATGCCGATGAACTTCAGTCGTTCGCGCCACTCCTTGTACGCGTCGGTCAGGGAATGCGCGGCAGCATTCAGAATTGTATTGCTTTCTTTGACCACGCTGTACTCGGTCTGCAGCTTGCGTATTTCGTCCTCGCCTGTCTGCTTATCCCAAAGACACGAGTGTTTCACTCCGAACAAGCGGCAAATGTCGGCAAGGACATTATTCTCAGCACCAATTGCGGTGGCAAGTTCCATAACTTTGCCACTCTCAAAGGAGCGGAGATATTCGCGCATACCTTTCTGGCAGTTCTCACTTGTGAGCAGGGCAAGCAAGCTGTCGGCGAGCGATGGCTTGGCGAACGCAATCTTTCCTATTTCCACCGCTTTCTTATGAGCCTCGTTGCCTTCCTTTTGAACAAGTTCAATGTACTTCTGAACCACATCAAAGATGCCTACTGTGTCCACTTCTTTAAGGCACCATACCGGCAAGTTCAGACCACGCATTTTCGTAGACACGGCTATGGCAGCCTGTCCTGCGGAAGAACACGAATTTGCGGGTATCCTCCACGCCTTTTCGGTAAGTTCATAAAACGCCATTTCGTCGGCTGTCATCTTCACGATATAGGTCGGCTTCGGAGACTTGCCGATGTAGTTTCCGAGCATCTCCGCAAGTTTGTCCTGCGTCATCTGCTCGTGACCGCCGGTTGAGTCGCTGTAGCGGAACGGCTCACCGCCGTACTCTTTCAACAGAAAACCGGCAATAAACGACGAGAGGTTGCACGGTGCAAAGCCATAGGTTTCCTCAAGGAAGTCGTAGATTTCGCCGATTGAAATCTGCCCGTCGCGGGCAAATGCGACCTCGATGCGCTTGTTTAACTCGACTTTAATTTTCGAGATAGGCAAAGCCGCTGTCGTAGGGTTTTCCCAATATCTATCAATCTTCCAAGCGGTCGGAAGAACGTGCTTCTCGACGCCGACAACAACACCGCTCGTGGCCTGCGATATGCCGGACTTTGCCGATTGCTTCATCGCAGGAGTTATCTTAAGTTGGCTCTCTGTAAGGCTCTTGGCAAAATCGAACACATACGGGAATTTGGTCGTTACTATGGTCTGGAGGACGCTTGCTACGCCTTGCCCGTTGCCGAGTTTCTCGCCCTCTTGATTTGCGTAAGTGTATACGACAAACTGACCGTTATAGATACGGTTTTTCCAGTCTTGGTCTAAGACACGCTTTGCTTTATCCGCACTTTCCCGAGACGACGTGTTGTTGCTACCTTGGTAGTACATCGCCATAGCGGAGAAGTCCACGTACTGCTCAAACGCCTCCGAGCCCAGCGGTGTAGAGAGTGCGTCGATGAATACGATGTTCTCATACTGCTTATCCGCAACCGCAGCCTTGAGGGTCTTGCGGAAGATTGCCGCTTCCGCATCGTCCTTGGCAAAGGCGATGACGGCGTGGAAATTCCACCCCGCGTGGGCTATGTCACGCAGGATATTGATTGTGCGTGTGAAGTCAGCGGTGGTTACAGGGGTTATTTTGCCAGTACCCGGCTCAGGCTCAAACCTCAGACGTAGGGCAGGCGAAAGCGACAAAACAGTAGATAGTCCACCCTCTGGCACCAGTTTCCAGGTTGTACTGTTTTGTCGAATATCTTTCTTGTGGTTGTCGATCTTGGCTTGGTCTCCTGCAAGCACGGCAGCCGCATAGGCATACCGCCCACCGCTTATCGGGTTTGAAACGAGGATGCCTTTTTCCTTAAGCCCTTTCGCAAGGTTGGCAGACTTCGTTCCCTCTAAGTCTGGGATGCCCTCAAAGACATAGCTGAGGTTCTGTTCGGTAGCTTTGAACAGGTCGATCGTGCCACCCAACCGCTGATCAATCGCCTGCATAATGAGAATGGCTTTCAGGACAGCTTTCTCATCCTCACGCAAATTCTGCTGCTGCGGGAAGGTGTCCAGTATCAGGCGAATGTCTGATGTGAGGTTATCCCTGCCTTTCTCGTAGAAAAAGTTCCACAGCATATCCACCGTGAGAAGCGGGTGGTCGTCAAAGGGACCCTTATTCTCAATGAACCATTGGAATGCCTTTGCATCGTCCGCGTTAGAGGATTTGATGAAGTCGAACATACTCCGCTGGTTGGACTTGAACGCAGAGGCTATGTTTTTGAGGAGCAGAGCCGCCATCGGGTGAAGCGGCATGATTTCCTTCATCACCTGTGGGTTGTCAATCTTCGCAAGCGCCATCACCTTGGAGCGGGAATTCTTGACTCGGTCGTTCAGGTCGTCGGCAAGAATGTCCCACTGCGGCTTGGCGGCAGACTTCACGTTGAAAGCGTGACCGATGAGGTCGAACGCGATGTTATCTGGCAGAGCAATCTGCACAGGAATAAATCGGTCGCGCACCTTTGTCCAAGTCGTGTCGGCGGTCGTGAACAACTGTCCCGATTCGTGCGTGACGACGATGAAGTAGAACGGCTTTAGGTTCACCAACTCTGCGAGTTTCTGGAACTCCGAAAGGCTCTCCCGGTTGTTCTTGAAGTAATCGGAGAACTCGTCCCAAATAAAGACAACCTTAACATTGTTGCGGTCGATAATGTCCATCAGCCAAGCGATGAGCCTGTTAGTGTCAATATTCAGCGCGGTGATGCCCTCTTTGTCGGCAAGACGGAAGATGTTATCCATCAGCGTCTTGACCTCACCGCCCTTACGGAGGGCGTTCAGCACCTCATCAGCGGAGGACTGGCTGAACAGAGCCGACCACTCCGGCTTTTTCAAGAGCGCGTCAAAGAACAGCTTGTGCGACGGCTCGTCAATCCAAACGATGACGCTTTCTTTCAGGGTGTTCTCGCCTGTGTAAAGGTTTGCCGCTACCAGTGAAGCCTTTAGTGTTTCTTGAACAGCAAGGAAGAGGTCGCGGGGCGAGTCAATCATACCCGAAGCGTATCGGTAGGCGGTCATGATGCCCTTTTGCTTATGACCGATTAGCTTTTCGAGCAGGTCAGTTTTCTTTTTCAGCGGCTCGTATCTGTCCCAATAGGCGCGGAGCTCTTCTTCCGGCACTTCGAGAATCTTTTTCAGGGCATAGGCGCACTGCGACTTGCCCGTGCCGTACGCGCCCTCAATCCAGATGGAACGCTTCTCCTGCCGCGCCAATACCCGCTCCATGTTGTTCAGCATTTCGATGAACGTGTAGTGCGGGTATGTGCGAGTCCAGAAATCCGGGCTAGCGGCGGCGATGGCAGAGTCGTTGACCTGAGGGAAATACTCCTCGTCAATGTCAAAGTATTCGCGGTATTTGTTGTTATTGGCCATTTGCTGCATCCCCCTTAAACAAGCTGAGTACCTCTTGTGACGATTTGTCCTCTGCCAGTGTTATCTTTTCGAGGTCGTGGGTGAACGACGCCATAATGAATTCAGGGTACTTTGCCGACAGTCCTAACAAGAGCGGCGTCATATCCTCACGGTCAAGCCCGAAGATGCGGGTGGGGCTGATGCCGTCTCGATCGATGCTGTCATTCAGGAGCGTGGCAAGCGTGAACTCCTTATAGTCGTTGCATTTTTCCGCAAACTTGAACAGGCCGTACAGCACCACGCGCGGGTCGCTCACCGAGCATTTCGTGCGCACGAGGTCGCCCTGGTCTGTGACGAAGCCCCAGTGCAGGCTTGCGCCGAGTGGTGTCTCGACCAGACGCTTGTAAGCATTGAGAATGCTTGAAATGTTGTCCTTGCTTTGTCCGTCGGCGGATAGCGTATCTTCAATCTCGCTCCGTCTATATGAACGCCCCACATCCAGCGCTTGTGTATACCACTCGATTTGTGGATTGTTGGCGACAAGGTTCGTCAGCATAAGCCCCAAAAACGCTTCGGTATTCCAGCCCATAGACGAACCTAACTCAGCAAACGCCGTCACCTCCTCTTTAAGTATAAGTTCGGCATCTTTAAGAAAGCGTTTAAACTTCGTCTTTTGGACGGGGCCTAACGAGTTCTCCGTAAGGAATCCTTGCTTTTGTTCGAAGAAGTCACTAAACCATTCGATTTTCGGCGCGTGGTTGCTGAAGCAGTTAATCGTTTTCATTTTTTGCTCTTCTCCTTTCGGGATTTTCAGTGAGTCGTATGCCCAACAACCCGCATTCATTGAATGGCATTCGAAGCAGTGTCGGCAGTTCTCTATTTTCAAACTGTCATCAAAGCTAAGACATCCGAATTTGCATATAGCCTGACACGTCTTACATTCTAGGCAATAAGCCGCTTTCCGAAATGCATATCGGAACAGCTTCCCGAAGAGTGGATTGTCTTTTGCATTCTTTTCATCTAACCTGACCACATAACCCTTCGTGCCTGGTTTACAGGAAAAGCTATGGGCTTGACCTCCGAAAACAATGATGTAATCATCGCCGTCGCCAGATAGGTCTCCAAGCGTTTTTATCCATTCTTTCCAGTCCGTCTTTGGGAATGAAACTTCAATAATAATTTCGGCATTCTTGACAGACTCTGAATAAATCGGTTTGTTATCCGTTAGGAATCTCCCGTTCTTTCTGGCATTCCAGCCGCCATTAGCAACATAGTTCTCGGCGGTTATGATAGCCCTTGAGTTACTACTGCGAATGAGTGACAAGTACACTTCTGTTTCTTGCGGGTAATTCGCTTGTTCGGTAAAACTCGCCTTGCCGCCGCCCATCGGGCAACAGAGACAACCGACCCTTGCGCTACCTTTTTTGTACGCCTCGTTTAGCGTTATGTCATTTGCATAGATATAAAGCCATATTTCTGCAGATGTCCATTCGAGGATTGAGTTGTGGCTGTACTGCCCCTTTTGCTTTTTGCCATAGTTTTCATACTCGTACTCGGCACGTGTCGCGCTTTCATGAGCCCGAACGCCAACGAACGCCAAACCCGTATAGTCGTCTTTTCCCGTAATCTCCCGCAACTTCAACGTCTGCGGAGTGCTTTTATGCACCGAGCAGCACCAACGGAGCACACGCGATGGGGGGCCGAATAACTTCCACGACTCTTTCGGGTTGAGGTGCGACTTGGCAATGCAGAACGGTATATCATCCTCGGCACATTGTTGTTTGGTCTTTTCGATTACCTCGTAGGTGTCCAGGAACTCCATGCGCGTATCGCCGAATACCACCACGAAGCTGCCTTTGGGCAGGGCTTTCTTAACGAGGTCGAGCAGGACACAACTGTCCTTGCCGCCCGAAAATGCCACGTGGAAGCAGTCGAGCCTGTCCTTGTACTTGGTGTAGACTGCAAGTATTTTCTTGACCGTGGTCTGCTCGATGATTTCAAGCATCGCATGATTTGCTTCAACCATAGCCCCTATGTCAACGGGGCGAAGCGATATGCCTTTAGGTTCCGGCATTATCGGTTTGCCGTCCTCGCCGTTCGGAATGATAATCTCCGGAGGGGTGTAGACGCTGCCGCCTTTCAGTTTTGCGACGAGCGTCCCGCGATAGTAGTAATGGTTTGCTTCCGCCCACATATAGGGACAGTCGGTCTGCTTGTCGTACTTCCAATACTTATCAAAGCCCAGCACGTCCAATTCGGCCGCGTATACCGGGCGGGGTTCTTTGGAGAACCAGGTCGGCGAGGAATTAAGAAGTAACCCGCCCGTTTTCTTGTCGTACGTATACGAGTACATCTTCAATTCCTTCTTTTTCGTATGGCCTTCGCCTTATTTATGATTTCATTAACTTTTGCGGTTGTGCTTCTGCCCGTGTAGCCGCTCTCATACAGGAACTTGCCCACGGCGGTGGCTTTTAAGGAAACGTCGGCATTCGCCACGGCATCGGTGATAATCTCCGTGTAGTCCATGCTACAGCTTTTGCGAATGACCGCTCCGGCGTTCCGCGAGTTAACCGATGGGGCATCAAACCGAAACACCCTACTAAAGCGACGGCAGTAGCTCTCAAGCAAAAACAGATTCCACGTCTGACCGCAGTGAGGGAACACCCCGAATGTGGTGAAAAATTTAAGCGGAAGATAATCTCCCTTAACAAACAGCCCGATTGCTTCATCAATTATGTCGGCGTTGAAGCGAACATATTTGTCCGCCACATATGTGTTTCTATCAATACGAACCAGAACTGTGTTGCCCGCTTCCATCGGAATCCAACGGTGAACTTCACCCGTCAGTTCTTTCTCGTAGGTCAGCAGGTCGTCAAGCGAGCATTTATCGATGGTTCGGCAGTATTCCTTCATTATGGTCAACGCATCAAAGACATCTCCCTTCCGCGCGACGATTTTGCCTTTTTTATTGAAGTTGTCCGACAGACAGATGCGGTAAACCGCATCATGAGTCGCCGTGATGGAAAGTTTGTAGTTGCGTTCCTCGATTTCACCGAAGGGTAAGTCTGTAATCGAGGCATAGCCGCGAGCGTTGCATTCTCGCACCGCGGCTTCGCGGATTACTTACCGCTCTTCGTCGGTGATTTCAATTCGGCTGACGTGTGAGAAGGTCTCCACCGTGCTCCAAATAAAGTCGCCGTTTTGACCGAGGGCGTACTTAATCCTTTCAAGGGGTACGTAACGCAACCGCTCGGCAAGTTGGCCGTAGATCAGCAGAACATCGTCACCCCACACGCGTAGGATTTCGCCCTCCAGAGCGGCAAAGACAGAAGCGCCCGTGTAGCCGAAATAGGTCTGTGTGAACGACAGCTTCGGAAACAGCCTACGGAGTAGGTCGATGAGCATATCCTCGGAGACCACGCTTGCTTCGAACAGCCAGTTCTCGTTCTTGGTATAGAACTCGGAAAAGAATATGACTTGTGCGCCGTCGGAGAAGTAATCATCTACCAATTCTTTGATTCGCTCTTTAGTCTCTGCCGATACAGCATATACCTTGCCTTCATACGTAGTTCCGCAAGCCGAAATGTACCTTTTCAGTTCCTCATGAGACAGGACGATTTCCTCGCCAAAATCCTCTGCGGCAAAAGACCTAAAACGCGCAAACTCAATAGAGGAGTTCAGCCTGTATCCATTAGCGAAATGCGCCGAAAGAACATCAGTCAGCTTTTCAATTACCTCAGGGTCAAGCGCAGGATTAGGAGGCGAGGCGGGGACAGCATTAGGGGGGAGTGCACAAAGTTCTGCGCGAGTGAAGTCAAAGCGCTGTGCCAAATTGGTGATCCCTTTCGATCCTGTATAGACGGGCTGTGCTTCTTCTGGTTTTTCAGACTTTGGCCTATTTACAGGTTCTAAAGATTTATACCACCAAGCATCTCTGTAATCGCTGCTACGCCCACCGCCAGCCTTGAAAGTAAAAGAAAAGCCAGAGTCACGGAGTTTCAGCATTGTGGGCGAGAGTTCTCTACCGCCAATTACCCATAATGCGCCGCCTGAATCTCGCTTGTCTACATGCTTCAAATTGTGACTTTCAATCAACTGAACAACATCCGGCTTTTCCACGTTGAGTACATCTGATAAATGTTGCAGATATCTCATGTAGCAGCCCATACCAGCAGAGAACATACCAGAAGTGTTGCTGTTCACTTGCTTATAGTTTGGCGCAGCTCTGCAAATGTCCCAATAGGCATTCAGTTCATCAGGTGTAAGGCAGGAGAAAACGCTCGTAACATCAAATACGACATGAATTTGCAGTTTCGCGGGTGCGGCACGGAGCACCCCCATATACTGTCGCACCACATTTTCCAAATATAAAGTGCCGTTGGCGTTCGGCTGCGTAACCAGCCAAGCAATTACATCTTCAGGGTCAATGGCGCTATTTGAAATATGTTCAAATTCAATAGCCGATTCCACTCTTTCCAATTTGGCCTTAGGGTGAATGGAAGCCTTCAGGCCGCCGCCCAGTAACGAGATGAGCTCCTCGATGATCCTCATTCGTCCAAACCCTTCTTGTTGCGGTCTGCCGCGCCGCCAGCCTTCACCCACTCGTCGACCCCGTCTTTCTTGAACTTCCAAAGACGGCCCATGCGATGCGCGGGCATTCCATGCTTGTCGATCCACTTGTATACGGTGTCATTACTGACCCCAAGGTATTTGCAGATCTCGGTTATTGATAACCAGCGGTCTTCCATCTCGTTCATTCTCAAAACCCCACCTGCGTTTTGATTTGCGGCTACGTCCGCCAAAGGCGAAACTAGAGAGAGTCGACGAATCCCTCCCAAGTTAAAGAAACTGTCTAAATATACAATGGCTTTTCGTGCTAAGTCAAACGATCTTTGCCGATTTCATCCGAATCTATTCGAGTTCATTCGACAATAGGACATAGACCAGCTTGAGTTGATTGACCGACAAGAGGCATGGCCAAGACTTTTGCGCCGTTATCAACTGCCGTTACGACTATTTTCATTTTGTGGTCTTTGCAAAAACTAAGAAGATCCCTCTCGTAAGTACAATTCTCAGCCATTATCTTAAGGATATCAGCCGATTGCATATCAGCAGATCGAATAGTAACTCCGAACGCATACATATAATTGTAAGCTTTTAGGAAACCTTTATTCTTATAATCGTCTTCGAAACTATAGCACGTGGAAAAGTAACCGCCATTGTCTGCCACATCTTTCTGCCGCTTCGATATGACATTCCATTTTCCAACACGCTTTCCAACAAACATAGATGCTAATGGAGCCCAGTGCATCGATGCCCCCTTTATCTTTCAATTCTCCTCCTATTTTGCTAGTTTGCCAAGCTAATTTTCCATCAATATCCACTCATCATAGTGCATGGAACAGCAGAATCATTCAGGAAGACAGCTTTGTTCTGCATGGACAGAAAACATGCCGTTAAGGGCTTGCACGTTTCATGTGGTATCCAATAGGCTCTCTCAATCGTTGATGGTACAGCTTTGTATTTGCAAGCGGCATACTTCCCTTTTGATCAAAACCGTTGATAAGGAAATAGTTGTTACCCACAGAATTTTCAGTAGAAAAAATAACAGGTTCTTCCCGGCCTCTTAATATTGCTTCAGCATTCACCTCGGATATATCATCTCTATGGCCTTGAGGTATCCCGATTTCCTTGATTCTATTTCGGCTATGTCAAACCTTCCATCCATATTTATCGGTGTGAAATAATCCTTGAGCTTCCTTCCGTAAATGAACTTAATTTCAAACCTCTGAGCGTACCTGTTCTGCTGAAGAGAGGGGTGTGTGTGACCCGCTTTCATCAAGGCGTTAGCCACAAGCCTGATGGCGTTTTCAGTCTCCAACTCGTACACAAAAGTCAGGTCAAGTGCCTTCTTGTCGTTGCAGAGGTTTTTTGCCAGTTCATATAAGTAGTCCGGCCTTGCATAGATAATTCCCCTGAATGAAAATGCCTTATGTTTATTTTTTCTATTCTTATCGGTGTTGATATCCGGTTCGAGCATTTTCAGGAATTCATCCACATCGAACCAGGCTTTGAAGGGCTTTATTTCATACCCAATTGAGAACGTAATGAGTTCCATCTCCCGTGCTCTTCTTTCGGCAGTCTTAAGAAGATTTATAAATCGATAATCGGTTTGTATATGGTGATCTCTAACCGCTTCAACGGCTTCCTTCCTCCATAAGACATTATCTATTCCTACAAACAGTTCATCCAACTTATTAGCTGATATCATCGTATGCTCGGATGTGTTATAGAGTCTGCTTTCTCTCAGTTCAGGTATCTTGCCGAGATCGTGGGCAAGGCTTACTACAATAGTTTTGGGTATAAGGTTTTCATAATTCCTGTATTCTTCTTTCACGAGGGCAAGCATATTTCTTGTCACCGAGTAGGTGTGATCTTTAAGCGATATTGTAGCCAGATTATCCCTTACAGATATGAGGTCCAATGATTCGTCATCCCTGTTGCTCATTGCCACTGACGGGGCGGAACCATGTTTCTCTATAAGATTTATCAGAGACTGTACCACCGGTAATACACCCTGCATTTTTATAATATGTATGTAGGGACCGATACAGTCGTTCAGGAAGGACTTCAATGGTTCAGGGATGATCTCAACTATGTTCATGGAGTCAACAGCACCGGGTTTAGCTAACTTTCTGAGTATACAAAAAGCAGTGCGCCCAATTATGTCAGGCAAGATTGATAATCGAACCTGTATCCGTGGTGAAGAAATGGCGTTTAACATGTTTTTCAAATAAACCTTCATCTTATCCATTTTTAACCTCCTATGTTGTTGGTTCTACCTGATGGTAGGATTGATAAAAAACTCGAAAAATATGTGCGGGAGAATGACTGAGTATGTAATATATATAGACAGGCACAAACTCGCACAAATTTGTGCCTAATAAAGAACAAGCTCCTGCCCCCTTGCCAGGTGGTCTGCGCGACGGAGTATCCTGTCATGAGTATCATTGCTGTCCCGATGGTGGTTAATAATTGCCTGCGTGACAGCCATTATCCATGGGGTATCATGACCTGCGAAACAACTCCTGACGACTCTGGCCCCGATGATCGGGTGGTCTGCCGTGGCATAGTTGTCTAAACTTCCGAAGGCAGGGATCTTCCCCACATCATGACCCAAGGCTGTAATTATATGCATGGGTATCAAATCAAGATAACTTCCGGGATATTCCTTCTTGTGTAATGCAATTATAATCCTCGCAACGCGGCAACTGTGGTCCTTAAGGGAGACCCTTGCAAGGACATGCCATTGAGAAGCTGTGCCGTTTGAGGCCAGTCCATATGTTCGTACCGATGGGCAATCACCATGCTTTTCAAGTATGTTGAGCAGATTAAGGGTGCCTTCCAGAGAATTGAAAAGCAGAAACTCCTTTTTGTATGGGTGAACAAACTCTGCATAGAGATCATGGATTGCGCTATCAATGGGCTGTGCTGTTAGGATATAGGGAGACTCCTTGATGAGGGGGGTAGTAAGTCTGTCCTCCGATAGAGTTTCATTGGTATCCTGAGAGAGAATGTTCTCCTGTTGAGTTCTTTTCCTGAATAAATTTCGTATGATTTGCAATGTCTGTTTCATCCTTCCTTCTTTGACCTATAATTTCTCGACGCGGTGACGCGTTCTATCCAACGCATATCGCCTTTTTTCTTCTTTTCGAGTTCACAGGGCATTCCGAAATAATCAATCTTAAGAGGTAAAAGATGCACCCTTTCATTTGGCCGCTTTTTGGTTGAATACATAATCTCGTAATATCTTCCAAAGGATCCGTAGGGAAGATCGCCTGCTATATAGCCTCCTTGTTTAAAAAATTGAGCTATCTTTATAAGGACTGACCGCCGGTCTGATGAACGAAAGAGTGCAATATCGAAAACATGCCTTTCATCTGCAAGTTTTTTGACTGCGTCAAAGAGGAAATTAGGTGTTACAAAGAGGGTGCTTCCAAGCGTGAAAGCTCCCAATTTTCCATCATGGTATTCATTGATGCCTTGTCGGATGATTTCTTTATACCAGGTGAGGTCAAACCATGCTTCCATATTCAGGTAACTACGGGTGCCCTTAAGGATTGCCATCTCCTGCTCCCTTGCCATCCCATCGGCCTGTTTAAGAATCTCACCGAAATTGCTTTGCGGTGATTCGTGATGCAAAAGAATATCATCATATAGAAAGTCCCAATCCATTCCCTTGGGTTCCATGAGAACCCTTAATATGGATGAGCTTGATTTAGGATGGTCGATCTTTGCGAATCTCCCTTGGGCTCCGTAAATCTTGGAAATATCGAAGGCCAGGGCCATTATAATCATTACAACTTCTGTCGTTGCGCTGTGGAGAACCGGTTGTTGTTCTACCAGTTTGAGCCCCAGATCAAGGACACGAAAGCTGTGCGAGATGAGGTCTACCTGCTGGAATGTGTCCTTAATAGGCATGTAATCCGAGACCTCACGGTCATACTTATTATTGTCCAACAAAGACGGGCACTTGCCGTACAACACAAGAGCATTGAATAAGGCATACACCACATCATAGAGGTCCATCTTTATCAGTTCGCCCCTTAAAGCGGCAATATATCTATTCCAATATTCGACAGATTCAGGATATAGGGATGCTGATACAGCTATCATTTTGTCCACATGGGATGGTTCTATCCTGTCCCGGGAGAGTTTGAACCTATCAGGATCAGCATAACGTGCTGTTCTTTCAATGGGTTTACGGATTGGCTGGACTATTTTAATGTCCGGATGGTCCTTACAGGTTTTCTCGAATACAAGTCCTCCTCTTTTCTCTCTCATTCTGACCCTATTTTTCACTTTCCGGGCAAGGGATTTAAGAAAGTACGACTTTGCAGCAGGAATCTTGAAGTTCTTTCTACACTCGGAGACTACACAGGAAGGGGTAAGTGCCGGTTTCCCCTCGAATCTGGTTTCCATCCATTCCTCTATTTTATTTTTATAGCCACCGTAGCCGCTTCTTGAGGTTTTCGGATCGATACCCTTGGAAACATATAGATAAAAAAAGCACTCGGCAACAATCTTCTCCAGAAATTCTTCATTATCTTTTGCGCTTTCGATAATATCTTTGGCAAGAGACAACTTATCTTCATCAGATTTTTGGAGGAAAATCGGCAACATTGTTTGGTTATCGGTATCGCTTTTCACTGGGCTAACTATGAAATTCTGGAAAGATTGTTGAATCGTTTTTCAAAATGCAGAAACTATCGATATTCTTTAGTGGCCGAAGGGTTTGCAACTTGGATCCAATTGATTAAGAGAAGATGAGTATTTGAAATGTTAAATTCAACGTTGGTGAGGAATACTAATTTTGCATGGAGGTTGCAGATGGTTCCATATCATCCAGTCCTGTCAACAGCCTGAATGATTGCTCCTGAGACTAAATGCCCATACTATAACTGATATGTGCAACAAAATCCGTCAATCATTTACTGTACGGGTTCATAGAAGCATCGCTTCGGTGATATCACTTTTCCTTCCTTCTTTAAGCTATCAATAATTTTGGAAACCTCATCTTTGTCCATTTCAGCTTTTTTGGCAATGTCTCCGGGTCTCATAGGTTTTCCTTCTTTTTTCATTGCATCCAGAACAATCTTTTCTTTTGTATCCATATTCATCACCCCCCTTGATCTGATCACCCTTCCTTTAATCAGGAACAGTCTTATAGCAACCGTTTTATGGGTGGCAGTTATGCCTCGACATTGTTTTTATGCGGCAACGTATTGGCGTATATCCACCTGTGTACCAACTTTTACCATTTGCTCTGCAGATTTAAGCAGATCACCTGTTACATTTTCATCTACATAATCTTCACCACAATTCGGGCATACTTGAGCAGGTACTTGTTTAATAACGTAGGTAAGACCATCCCTTTCCAGGGTGACCGTTGTTGTGCCAGGTTCTGTTTCAGCGTGTTTGCAAATGACACATTTCATGGGATTCTCCTTTTAAAATTAGGGCTCCATTTATCTCGCTCAGGTTCATAAACAGTAATAACAATCGTTTCATTGTCAGCGATATTATCTGCTGCAACAATATGTATCGGTCTATTTGCCATCCACCCTAAGATGAGGCAGCTTGGATATGGTGTGTCGTCCGGGTACATTTCTATGATTTCTCCAGTTTCCAGAACAGAACGAACATCCTTTTCATTAATGCGACGTTGAAACATTCGTTTAATCGCATGAGTTCGAAATATAATCTTACCAACTTCCGGCAAAAGATGAAACTCCTTATATCATAGACAGTTATATTGCATCACCTTACTTTTGTAGTATATGGCTAATAAACGTTTCTGTCAAATAAATTGACTTTACGAAAGCAACACATGACATTCGACGCTGTTAAAACGCTGAATAAAAGGCGTTCCAGTATGTTGGGACATTGGACTGAGGAATTACAAATTCCCAATATTGCCTTTTTGCTTATTTTCTAATACAATTACTGGTTGCGTATAGGTTGCATTTTGCTGTCATTTAATGTCATATTTTGTCGCAATTTGCTGCTTAATGTTGGCTAATATATTGATTTAATTAACCATTTAACAATTCTCATAACCCGAAGGTCACTGGTTCAAATCCGGTCCCCGCAACCAAACAAATACAGGGTCTTGGGATTTTCCCCAAGACCCTTTTTTTATTGTCCGTTTCTACCACTTTTTTACCTTTGAAGAGAACATGGCATATAAACCACCTCCCCGCAGCATAGCTGCGAGGTAGTTCATTATTTAATTAATCAAATACATTCGCTGAATCCACATGAATGACATACGGAACAGCCCCCTTCATGTTCAACCTTGCCGCCGCATTCGGGGCAAGCCCCCTTAAAGAGAGACCTCTTTTCCATGTGCTCTTCATGCCCCGCTGAAGACATATGATTCCGTATCGCTTTGGCGACAGCATCGGCGCAGGAGAGAATCTTGTTTGCGCCGAAGCCGGAATGGGAATGACAGGAGATATCCATGAGTTGTTTGACGACCTGTTCCGGCTGAATCCCGGTCCTCCAGGCAAGAGAGACCATCCTGCCTATGGCCTCGCTTTGAGAAGCGGCACAGCCGCCGGCTTTGCCCATGGTTGTAAACAGCTCGAAGAGTCCGTCTTCGTCCTCATTGATGGTAATATACAGAGGCCCGCAACCTGTCTGCATTCGGTATGTCCAGCCTTTGAGAGACAGAGGACGGTCCCGGACAATTTTTGTTTCACTTTCCTCTGTATTCTGGGGTGTTTTCCCGGTAGAAAGAACCTGATTTTCCCTTGAACCGTCACGGTATATTGTAACGCCCTTGCAATCCAGTTTATAAGCAAGTTCGTATACTTCTCTGACTTCCTCAAGCGTAGCTGTTTTAGGAAAATTCACAGTTTTGCTTACCGCGTTATCTGTATGCTTCTGGAATGCTGCCTGCATCCGGATATGGGCTTCCGGTGTTATGTCATGGGCTGTAACGAATATATTGCGAATATCAAGAGGGATTTCTTCGATGTTTTGAATCGTTCCATACTCGGCAATTTTTTCCATAAGGGCCTTAGAATAAATGCCGCGTTTTCTGGCCATTAGTTCAAACAGGGGGTGGACTTCGACAAGGATATTGTTATCCAGTACCTGTCGTACAAATGAGACCGCGAAAATCGGTTCGATCCCGGATGAGGAGCCTGCAATGATGGAGATTGTTCCTGTGGGGGCAATGGTAGTGACGGTGGAATTTCTGATAAAAGGTTTTCCGTTCTGGGAAAAGAGCGAGCCTTCAAAATTCGGAAAGGCGCCCCTCTCCTTGGCTAAACCCATCGATGCGTCATGTCCTTCGGTATTGATAAATTCCATAACCTTTTCGCCTAATTCGACTGCCTGCAGGGAGTTATATGGAATTCCCAGCGCAATGAGCATATCGGCCCACCCCATGACACCCATACCTATCTTGCGGTTGGCATAGGTCATTTTGGAAATCTGAGGCAAGGGATATTGATTAAGTTCAATTACATTGTCCAGAAAATGTACGGCCAGATGCACAACTTCTTTTAAACGCTGCCAGTCAATCTGGCCATCATTCACCATCAATCCGAGATTGATTGAACCCAGATTGCATGACTCATAAGGGAGCAGCGGTTGTTCACCGCAGGGGTTTGTCGATTCGATGATGCCGATGTGGGGTGTAGGATTGTCACGGTTCAGTCTATCGAGAAAAACGATACCCGGTTCTCCATTCTCCCAGGCATGTTTGACAATCAGGTTAAAAACATCACCGGCTTTCAATATTTCGACAGTTTCCTTGCTCCGGGGATTGATCAGGGGATATGTTCCATCATATTCCAATGCTTCCATGAAGGTCTCGGTCAAACCTACCGAGATGTTAAAGTTGTTCAGTTGTTTCTGATCGGATTTACATTGGATGAATTCCAGAATATCCGGATGATCTACCCGCATGAGACCCATATTGGCTCCCCGCCTTGTTCCTCCCTGTTTGACCGTTTCTGTGGCAATGTCGAAAACCTTCATGAATGATATGGGCCCGCTGGAAATACCCGTCGTTGATTGTACAACATCATTTTTGGGACGAAGATTGGAAAAAGAAAAACCTGTCCCCCCTCCTGACTTGTGTATAAGCGCGGTGTGCTTAACTGAGTCAAATATTTCCTCCATGGAATCGCCGACGGGCAGCACAAAACAGGCGGATAGCTGGCCCAATTCGCGGCTCGCGTTCATGAGCGTGGGGGAATTGGGCAGAAATTCCAGATTGGCCATAAAAGCATAGAACCGGTGTGAAAGGGCTTCGGTGTCAGAATCTTTATTGAACTTTTTATCAGCTCCGGCAATCGCATCGGCAACACGATGGAACATGTCGGCAGCGGTTTCGATCACACGGCTTCGATGGTCTTTTTTCAAATAACGACGTTCCAGGACTGTTATCGCGTTTTTTGATAACCGGGGAACGATTGATTGATAAACGTCCATAATACTGCCTCCTTGTATATGGTTATGTTAGATGTTAAAGCATACATTTTTTATGAAATTAACACAACATGTAGTATGATATTCCATCATAACCACAATATATAGGACTCGTCAAGAGGAAATTTACTGAAGTTTCCTTACTTTTCTATTGGGCATGGTCGGAACACTATTTTGCTCCCTGCCGCGACTTCAGATATTGTTTGATCAATGGGACATCCGCCTCGGCCCAATCCTGTGACAGGAGCTCCTCCGGGGGCAGCCACACTACATCAGCGTGTTCATGCAGCGTAATCCCGCCTGAAAGGATGGTGCAGACAAAGGGATAAAGTGTCACCATGAAGGACGAATATTGGTAAGTCATCGGATCGAGGGGGTGGCCTATGGCAATATAAATGCCCATTTCTTCAATCAACTCCCGTTTCAGGCAAGCCTCAGGATTCTCTTCTGCCTCGATTTTGCCGCCGGGAAACTCCCATTTCAGGGCCATCCTCATGCCTTCTTTCCGCTGGGCGGCAAGGACGGTGCCGTTACGTTCAATAATGGCACATGCTACATGTATATGTCCAATACCCCTTCTTTCCATTCTAAAAACTCATTCTCTTCTCAGTTTAGCCTTTCGGCACGGCAAAGTGAATAATAATCAATATCCGGAAGATGATCCGAGAATAAAAGCCCTATCAGCGCGCTAATATTGTTTACACCAGTTCGCCTTCAAACATATTTAGTTTTGTTGTTGACTCATCTTCCCCATCAATATATCTCGACTGCAGACGGACATTTTGCAACTGTGTCGCGGCATACGCCTACAGCTCATCTTCACGCTTCTTTCC
Organism: Pseudomonadota bacterium; assembly: GCA_026388255.1. Lineage (NCBI taxonomy): Bacteria > Pseudomonadati > Pseudomonadota > Pseudomonadota bacterium. Next base: position 28,516 of record JAPLKC010000102.1, read on the forward strand.
ATCTCAAAATCCGGATTGGAATAGCTACGGATTTACAGCAACCCAGGCTCTATGAGAAGGAACCCATTTACCGTCTACCCATTGACCGGGTACTGTAACCCACTTGCCGGGAGGGTTCTCACCTGTATATTGTCCCGTAAGTCCGGGATCAGGATAGGCATAGGCAGGCTGGGCAACAGGATTCACATACGCAACAGGCTGTGGATAGACATATACAGGAGGGGGAATATACCATGGATTTACAAAACCTACATAAACCCCTGGACGATACCATCCATGGTGTCTGTAGGGGCCCCACCCGCCATAATATCCGGCCCCGACTCCAACTCTGCCTCTCCAGGCAAAGCTCTCAATCGGCAGGATACATGAAAGTCCTAACGCAAGAACCAAGACCACTAACATCCTTTTTTTCATCTTCATCACCTTTCTTTGCCCCTATGACAGGGTGCTTTACTTATTATAATGATAACGGATCGGCTCATGTTCAAATTTTATCTAAAAAACATCTTTAAACTCTCTATCATACATAAACAGAAAGCAATAAACATACCAACCAATAATGAATTGTAACATGCTGTTTTAGTTACATGTTTTAACGTAGGACGACTATAATTTAAGGAAAATAATGTCGAAAAGAACATAAATACTCGACAAAATTGTTGTTACATGATCTATTACCCCGTAAAGGTATTGCAGAGACAAATTGCAGCAACAGCAAAAAGAGGAGAGGAGCGAAGCTCAGCTCCCAGTTAGCGGCACGCCTTCGGTGGCCGCTAACATAAGTATCGGTCCCAGCAGAAGCCGGAATAGGGATGATAGCAAAGCTGTATCTAACCTGAAACCTGCAAGATAATGCATTTGCTTTGACAAAAACATTTTTGTATTTTACTATAGAAATTATGGCAGAATTAAGAAAAGACCCTGTTGGCGGCAACTGGATAGCGACCGATTATAGGAGCCCCGAAAGCAGTTCAGTGGGTATATGTCCTTTTTGTCCCGGTAATGAGCATCTTACCCCAAAAGCAATCAGAGAGTACAAAGACATTGACGGCTCCTGGCTTTTACGCTGCTTTCCGGCAATAAGCCCTGTTTTTGTCATAGAAGCTGTCGAAAACAAGAGGGCTGAAGGGCTTTATGACAAAATGAACAATGTGGGGGCGCACGAAATCATCGTAGAGAACAGGTCGCACACAAAGACCATGTCGAACTTCACAGATAAAGAGTTGTTATTGTTATTGGAAGTCTATATGGAAAGGATTTCCGATTTAAAGAAAGACAAAAGGTTTAAAAACATACAGGTATTCAAAAATCACGGGGAACTTGCAGGTTCGCATATGTTTCATCCTCATTCCCATCTCCTTGCAACACCTATGATTGCCGCAAGGCTTGAACTTGAGGTTACCAATTCAAAAAACTATTATCAACAAAAAGAGAGATGTTTGCTCTGTGATATAATAAACCAGGAAATAAAACAGAACAAAAGGGTGGTCAGTATGAATTCCGATTTTATTGCATTATGCCCTTTTGCCTCAAGATTCCCCTTTGAAGTCTGGATCCTGCCGAGGTTGCACAGTGAAAGCTTTGAGCAAATGCGAGGGTATGATATAAAACTCGGACTTGTCAATCTTATGCTGGATATTATGAAAAGGATTGAAAAATTAACAAATGCATATACACTGGTAATCCACACATCGCCAAATACATACAAAACAGATTTTGAAAAAGAAAGGGTGCCGATAAGCGAATATTTTCATTGGCATATTGAGATACTTCCCCTGGACCAGAAATCTTCCAAATATAAGCGGGAAGATGAATTTTACGTCACCTCCATAACACCGGAAGAAGCAACAAGGACTTTAAAGGAACAGACTATTTAGTTTCCATCAGGCAAGGGTCCTTTTCCATTCGGGAACCAATAATTTCTCATCCGGAGTTTCCGGATGAGAAATTATTTAAGGTAAAGAATCCCGACTAATCCACAGACAATCCCGATGACTAATGCTAAGAAACTCCCTATTGTGCCGCCTGCGTAAAACATATATGCAAAGAAAAACACCGCAACACATAAAAGTATGATCGCCTTAACCCGTTGCTTTTTTCTGCCATTCTTTGCATCATTACGGGCAGATTTACCGCCTTTTTCTGTTTTATTGTCCTTCTCTGATTTAATACTTTTCTTCTTTACTTTTTTATTTTTCATGTTCACCTGATTATTCTGTGTTTTTCGATAAACTTCATCAATCCATCTTTATATATTGCACCTGAGAGAAGAAAACCATCATTATGCCCACCTCTGATTTCCAGAAAATCCTTTGGCTGGGAGGCTTTTTCATATAGCATCCTGCCGTGTTGAAAGGGAACTATTTCATCATCCGGACTGTGGATAATGAGTTTAGGAAACTTTATCATGCCTATTTTAGTTACCGTGGAATACTGATATTTTGACAAAAGTTTTACTGGCAGCCATGGGTAAAGTTTTGCACCAAGATCAGGCATGGACGTAAAACCTGCTTCTATGATTAAGGCAACAGGATTTTTTCTTATGGCAACCTCTGTTGCTATTGCGCTGCCAAGCGAATGGCCGTAAACAATTATCTTTTCAGGGGGATTGCCCTGTTGGAGCAGATAATCCCAGGCAGCTTCTACATCAAGATAGGTGCCCGCCTCTGACGGTTTACCGCCGCTTTTGCCGTAGCCTCTGTAATCAAAAACCAACACGCTGAAGCCCGCCTCATGGAAAATCTTTATATGCTCCATTACATTCGATATATTCCCGGCATTGCCGTGGCAGAAAAGAAGAGTGCCTTTCTCCGGGTTCGCAGGAATATGCCAGCCGGATATGTTTACGCCGTCTTTTGTTGAAAAATTGATCTCCCTGTAATCAAGATTTATGTTTTGCGGGGTTTGCAAAATCTCTTTCTCGGGAAAGTAGATCATGCTGTCCTGTGTGAAGTACGTCGCCCCCATAATAATGGAATAGGCAATTAACAGTATCATTCCGGCAGAAGCTGCCATTTTTTTCATCCTGATATCTTAAAGCCCTGTGGCTGTCCTTTCAAGACTGTCCTGCGAAAAGGGTTTTGCTAATGTTTAATTTGCATTATTAGTGTTTTATATCGTTAAGCCGGGGATTTTTTTAAAAATTTCAAATCTATAGGCTTACACTTCAAGTGTCTCCATACCCCCTTGCCCACATTCAGTCCGTCGTCCTTCTTGATCCATTTGCGACAGACATAACAGATGTCTTTTTTAAATTCTTCAAACAAGGGTTCCTGAATGTATAAGAATTGCGTCTTTCTCCGCATGGCAGATATCTCTTATGCAATGATAAACCTGGAAGAATAGAAATGCAAGATTAAAGTAAAGCAAAAAAAGTGTTCACGGTTCACAGATTAAGAGTCAAAAAACAGCAGGCGCTTTATCTGCAAAATTGCCGGACATAGATCACCACGGCAAGCCTGTAGGCAAGCACCCCGAATGTAAACGAGCGGATGTCACACGTTCATACAGGAAGTCTAAAAAGAGAGAGTGAACGACGGGTACCCGCGGGTGTCACAGTAATAGAAAAACAGTTGCAAAAAACCTTGAGTTACAGGAGAATACAATAAAATGCCCTGTCACAAGCAGTGGGGCTTTTACCTGGAGGGAATAAAGTGGAGTATACATGGGCAATCTGAAAAAAATGCTTAACCCTAAAACCATTGCCTTCATCGGCTCAGGTGACCGGGAGGGTACTATCGAAAGATCGATACTTGATAACCTTTTCTCCTCAGGGGGGAGGCAGTTATTTGCAGTCTGCCCGGACAGAAATAAGATGCTTCACTTTGATTGTTACCCCTCCGTCTCTCACATTGATGAGCATATCGATCTTGCTGTCATCGTCGCACCCGATGAACTGATTCTGGATGTGGCTGAGGAATGCGGCAAAAAGGGCGTGGAAGGCGCAATTATCATATCTGCAGGCCCAAAAGCTACTCTGGAGGAGAAAAAGAAGTTTGAAAACGAGATATGGAAGATAGGAAAAGGTTACGGCATGAGGGTAATCGGCCCCGACAGTAACGGCGTTATCCTGCCTAACGATAACCTGAATACTACATTTCTGAAGGTAAACCCTGAACCGGGAAACATAGCCTTTATCTCTCAGAGCAGCACTATAGGTAACACCATGCTCCACTGGGGAGTAGATAACCACATTGGTTTCAGCATGTTTGCATCTCTCGGTTCCATGGTTGACGTGGATTTTGCCGACCTTATAGATTTTCTTCAGGAAGATTATTTCACAAAAAGCATCATGCTCTATGTGGAACACATAAAAGATACAAAAAAATTTTTAAGTGCCTCACGCTGTTTTGCGCGAAACAAGCCTATTGTTGTTTTTAAACCGGGCAGATATCCGCAGAGCAGAGAAGCGCTCTTCTCCCGTACAGGTCTGGAGACAGGAAGTGATGCAGTCTATGACGCTGCCTTCAGGCGGGTTGGTATAGTAAGGGCAAAGGAAACAATGGATTTTTTTGACACAGCAAAAGTCCTTGTTTCGAGATCTCTCCCCAGGGGGTCAAGGCTCGCTGTTATCACCAACTCGGGCAGCATCAGTATTATTGCCTGTGACACCCTTGCAGAGCAGAAAGGGCAACTTGCCTGTCTCTCAGAAAAAAGTATGGAAAGGCTTTGCCGGATAATGCCGCCTTACTGGAATGAAAATAACCCCTTTGATCTTTTCGGAGATGCAGATGTTGAAAGGTATATCGAAGTAACCGATATTTGCCTTAAAGACGAGGGTGTTGACGGCATTCTCATCGTATATGCGCCCGCTCCTCATTGTGACCCGGGGGAACTGGCAAAGCAGATAGCTGGACTGTCCCTGAAAACAGCAAAACCGATTGTTGCTGTCTGGATGGGGGGTCAATATTCGCATGAAGGTTTCGATATTTTGAAAGAGGCCAATATACCTGTCTACACAACCCCGGAGGTCGCCGTCAGGGCATGTATGTATATGTTCAACTACCGCAGGAATATCGAGCTTCTTAACGAAACCCCGGAAGAGATCCCTGAAAACAAAATGGGACTGACAAATCATCTGAGGGCTATCATTAACAATACCATTAAAGAACAAAAAGAGATTCTTACCGTAGAGGATGCTGCAAATTTTCTTAAGAATTATGAGATTCCCCTTCTTAAAGAACTTATACCTGATGAGAGGAAGGCAATACCGGAATACCCTGTTGATGAATGGGCTTTAAGATCAATGAAGGACATTGATTTTGGGACTGTTATTCTTTTTATATCCATGACCGGAGGGAAAAGAAATCGTGTCGGTTTTGCCGTAGGATTACCTCCCTTAAACCAGGTTCTGGCAAAGTATTTAATGGATGAAGCGGAATTCAGAGCAGCCAATAAATCTGTTATGAGACATATGGAAGAAGTTCTCATAAATTTTTCCCGGTTCATTGTCGATTTTCCAGAGATTGCAGAGATAGAAATCGAAATCGTTGTAACAGCCGACGACAAGGTATATGTAAAAAATGCAACAATCCAGGTCGATAAAAACTATCGGAAGGGTATCGCTCAATATCCTCACCTTGTTATTATGCCCTACCCGACACGATATATCATGCCCTGGAAATTACGCGACGGAAGAGATGTGCTGCTGCGGCCTCTCAGGGCTGAAGATGAACCTCTAATAAAGGAAATGATGTCTACTTTGTCCAAAGAAACACTACGGTTAAGGTTCTTTGTGGCTATGGAGATCGATCACAGGATGCTCATGAATTTTTGTAACACAGATTATGACAGAGAAATCGCCATTGTTGCCGAATTAAATGAAGGTGACAAAAAGAAGATTATCGGCGGTGGGCGACTCGTCGTCGAACCCGACTTAGGGAGTGGTCAATTCGCTTTATCTGTTCATGACGACTTCCAAAGGCAGGGCCTGGGAGAAAAGTTCCTCGATATTACCATCGGGATTGCACAGGACAAGGGATTGCATGAGATTTACGGGATTGTGCTCAGTGAGAATGATAAAATGCTGAAGTTGAGCAGGAAAATGGGATTTAAGTTGGCAAGACTACCCGACGGTATTTCCAGAGTCAGCCTGGAGCTTGATTGATTCGAATTGGTATCACTTTATCCCCGGAATAATATTACCTCCTGAAGGGAAAATTGCAACATCCGCCTCCGGTATTGTCCGGGATGCTATATCAACAGCCTCGGGAAGTGTTTGCGCATGTGTGAATTTCATCATCTTCACTTGCTCGGTAGTAAGACCTTCCGTGACATGAATTACATTAAACTTTTCAGCAAGTTCCTTGAAATACACCACCTGCATGATGTATGAAATACCGAAAGACCTGAGATGATCGGGGATGTCGTCCCTGATCAGGCGTTGATGGAAATAGCTTGCAGTTTCATTGCTTGCCATCTCCTTAACAAGAGGCATAATAGGTCCTGCTTCCTTCTGAGGGGCAACCCAGATAATCGTTCCCCCTGACCGGGTGCAGAAGCTTGCCATTGTCAGCGCTTTTGTGGCCTGAACCCCGATCTCCAATGGAAAGGCAGAGATGATCGTCACATCGGCAGCCTTCGGGAGCGGCACATGATAAAGCGATTGCGCATAGAGGGATGCCTCCCGGTGTTCAGCCACAGGGTCGCCTGCAAAGGCTTTTACAACTTCCTTCTTATGGTTCATGATAATATCCAGCTTGAATGACAGCCTTGAGAGCCGCCCTGCATCGATGATCTCCTCGTAAAAAGGATTCCCGTCAAGGATATTAACACGGCAACCCCGATGTCGCATCCAGGTAAAATGATGGTCAGCAACTGAACGATATGAAGAGACGCCGGGCATAATAATCTTACATCCCCCGCCGTATCCGGCAATAGGATGGGGCATGCACTCCCCGACCCCGATAATCATGTCTGCAAAAGCAACCAGAGGATTCACCTCCACCAGCGTCCCGCGATGGGTTTTGCCGATGACCACATTCTCTGAAGAATGTGGATCATGAGAAAAAACCCTGCCCTTCAAACGGCTGAATGCCTCTGTGCCTATCTTGTTTTCCAATTGCGTTGCGCTGAGGGCCGGGTGTGTCCCCAGAGCACAGACAGCTTTGACCCGTTCATCCCGGATACCGGCCTTGTTTAAACGGTTTAGTATTTCAGGCACGGCTATGTGTGCCGGAGTGGGCCGCTGAAGGTCGTCAAAGAGAACTGCAACCTCCATGCCGGGCTTTGCTATTTCTTCGATTCCCAACGAGCCTATGGGGTTATCCAGGGCTCTCTTTATATCCCCCAACGCATCGGCAACACCCGGTACCGGAGGTATATCCTCGGCAGAAATGACGTTCCACCCGTCAGGCAGGGTAAAACAAAGTTCTTTCCCTTCGCATAATACAAAATAACTCATGGTCTAACCTCATTAAAATGTAACGGGCACGAGCATATGAGAATCTATTTCCCTTATTTAGTCAAGAGTTTCTTCAACTCCGGGCCGGTCTTGGGGTTTTTCGTAATGACATCTCTCCATCCTTCATCATAGGCTACTTTCAGGAACTTTTCCTTCTCTGCTGCGGGCAGATCAATGGTTTCAATACCTTCTTTTGTTAATAACGGACGCTCCTTCTTTTCAAGGTCTTCAAAAACAGCGACCACCTTTTTCTCAGCCTCTATAGCCGCTTCTGTTAAAATATCCTGGAGCTTCTTCGGGAGCTTGTTCCATGTCTTCAGGTTTACGAGAAGAGGGTTCGGCACATTGTAAAACCCCGGGTCTACAACATATTTTGTCTGTTTATGCCAGCCCCAGTCACGAATCCCGACAGCCGGCCAGCAATAACCATCAACAACGTTTCTTTCAAGCGCTATATACACTTCTGTGGGCGGTATTACTACAGGGTTCCCGCCAAGCCCTTTTATTGCCTGCAGATACATGGGGGATACACGAATGTTAAGCCCCTTGAGGTCGGCAGCCTTTATGGGCTTTTTCAGGTAGAGATGGAATTTTGTACCGAGACCAAGCCTTGCCAGCATATGGACTCCGATCTTTTTTTCGTGGAGGTCGTTCATATAAGCCAGGGCGCCGCTTGTTCTTTCTTCGGCAGGTGTAAAACTCGATAGTTTGTAAGCATCCACTTCAGGCAAAACCGATACATAATAGGCAGTGGTGGTAAAGACCATGTCAACCATACCGCGCTGCAATGCCTGAACCTGATCCGGTGATTTCACCGCCTCCGGTCCTCCGATAAACTGTATCTTCAGTTCACCGGGGGCCTTTTTTGCCATTATCTGGTCCAGTGTGTCCGTAAAGATGGTAAAGGCCTTATATTCACTGGCTGTTTTTGGCCACCCGGCTACTGCCTTCAGTGTAATGGTTTCCGCTTTAACAACTCCGTTTACGATACCTATGGCCAGAAATGTAAATAAAACCGTAAACAACAGAAAAAATGATTTTGTCTTTCCCATAATCAACCTCCTTAGTTTTAATCTCGGCGAGTAAATCCCCGCAGTTTGTTTTGAAAGCTTTTTTACTTTTTTGTCTTTCATATCCCGTCCGCTTGCGGCCGAGATATTTTATTTAATTGTCGAGACACACATAAAAGCACGCGTGAAGCGTGTACCACGAGCTTACCCGTGCGAACCTACCTTGCCATTCCCATAAAAGTCGGCACAATAGTTGCTATAACTGGTATTGCCAGCACAATGGCAATACACAGTATATCTATGATTACATAAGGGGTAACTGCCCTCCAGATATCTGCCATTGTCACTTCAGGAGGGGCAACGCCTTTCATCACAAAGAGTGTAACACCGAAGGGAGGGGTAATCAAACCTGTCTCCAGCGCGATAAGCATGAGCACCCCGAACCATATTGTATTATATCCGAAGGCATTAACGACCGGCATATATATAGGTATGGTAATCATCATAATGGCAACGGTTTCCATGAAACAGCCCATAACAAGGACCACAATCAGCATACCCATAATTATTACAATCGGCGATACGGTAAGGTTTGTGATGAAACTTGTCATGCCTGCAGCAGCACCGGTAAAGGCCAATATTTCACCGTATGTGCTGGAAACGATAATAATCATGAATATCATAACAGTAATTTTCATGGTGCCCATTACCGATTTTTTCATGTTTTCCCATGTTAAACGCCGGTAGACAAGGGCTAAGATAAATGACCCCAATGTCCCTGTGGCGGCTGCTTCTGTCGGAGTTGCCACGCCGAGGAATATGAAGCCTATGACCATGAAGATGATAAGACCCAGCGGCAGGAGGTACTGCACAGTAGCCATCACCTTTTTTTTCAAGGGCACATAGGGCACATCATACATTGGTGCCTCATTCGGGAAGATATGACACCATATGACGACAAAGACAAAGTAAAGGCCGGACATGATAATGCCCGGTATGATGCCGGCAATAAGAAGCTGGCCCACATCGATATTTGCAAGGCTTGCGAGTACCACGGTAAGCGCATTGGGAGGGATAAGGGCGTCAACGGTGCCTACCCCCATGAGTGGTCCAAGACTCATGTTCTTGCTGTAGCCGCGCTTAAGCATGTCAGGCAGCAGGATAGTGCCAAGTAGCGCGCATGTAGCGATAGTAGAGCCGGAAAGGGCTCCGATAATGACTCCCATAATAATTGCCAGAATAGAGAGCCTTCCCCTGAGTTTGCCTAGCCACTTGTCAAGCACGTTTACTGCATCGAGTCCGAGGTTTGTATGGAATATCAGTTCACCCATAAGGATGAAAAAGGGTACAGGAAGTAAAGTGAAAGTTGTGATAGATGTGAACACTCCCGTAACCACACCGACAAGACCCGGTATTCCCCCAAGGAAAAAATAGGCTGCAACCATGTTAACAATGAGAAAGGCAAAGGCAATGGGTATCCCGGTAAGCAGCAGCAAGACCATGCCGCCGAAAAGTAATGAGATAATCTGCCACCATTCCATGGGTTAATTACCTTCCCTGATATTGATAAACCTGCTCCAGGCCATCCTGAAAAACTGGACAGTAAGGAGTATGCTGCCTATGGGGATGATACAGAACACAGACCATTTCGGAACGGTTACTGCGCGCACATCCGTTACCCCGTTTGCTATACATTCATACATGTAGAGAACGCTGAAATACACCATTACAGCACAGGCAAGCCCGCCGATAATAAACATGATGCAATCGAGATACTGCTGAGTTTTCTTATTGAGGTGGACGTATACGATTTCGGTAATGACGTGTCCTCCCTCTCGTAATAGCCAGGTCGTTGCAAGAAATACTATCCACAAGAGGGCATATTCGGTTGTCTGCGTAATCCATATAGTCGTCTGTCTGAAGAGGAAACGCATACCTATGGTATAGCAGACAGCAGCGCATATAAACAAAAGCATGACACCTGCCAGAGCTGCCATGATATCCAGTGCTTTATCAAAAACAGTCCAGAAACGTCTCACAAATACAAACCCCCTAAGATTATATATATTTACTCACAGGTGTTTTCAAATGCACCCCTTTGTTTTTGTTATAAGCTTCTCCCAGCTTTCATCTACCTCTTTCTGCATCTGTTGTATCTGCCCTTCGTTTAACTGGCGGTATCTTCCCTGGATTTTGAGATATTCCTCCACCGGCAGACCTTGAGGTTCATGTGTGATGCGGTACTGCGTCCCGTCAATGATCTCATATAAGGGAAATAGCTTTGTCTCCACGGCAAGCATCGTTGATTTCGCGGTAAGATCCTCGGGCATTCTCCAACCTGTGGGGCACGGGGCCAGCGTATGGATAAACTTTGTGCCCTTTATGTCTTTTGCCTTTTTCACCTTTTCCATAAGGTCCAGGGGATAACCCATAGCAGCAGTTGCAGCGTAGGGTATTCTGTGGGCTGCGATGATCTGCATAAACTGTTTCTTTTTTCCCTGCCGTCCTGCCGGGGTGGTCATGGTCCAGGCATTCTCAGGGGTTGCAGAGCTTGACTGGATGCCGGTGTTCATGTATGCCTCGTTGTCGAGACAGACATAGATGAAGTTGTCATTCCGGTCTGCAGCGCCTGATAAGGACTGGAGCCCGATATCAAAGGTTCCGCCGTCACCGGCAAATGCGAGCACTGTTGTGTCTTCTTCGCCCCGCATTTTCAGGGCATTTGCTATACCTGCCGCAGTAGGGGCTGCTATCTCAAAGGCCGAATGGAAACTGGGCACATCCATGACGCTATTCGGGTAGGCTCCGCTGATCACGGCAGCACAGGAGGGGATAATAACAACAATCGTTTTCTCTCCAAGTGCCTTTAAAACAAGCCTCATGGTGCTTGCCACGCCGCAGCCCGGACATCCCATATGCCCTGACCGCATGTATTCTTTTTCTGTCTGCTCAATGACCATGCTCAATCCCTCCGTACCCAGACAGGCAATTCTCCGGTCTCTTTTCTTTGGAGAGAGTCAATAACCATGCCTTCGATCATGTCCGGCGACACATCTGCGCCGCAGATACCGGCAATGTAACCGGTTATGAGAGGGCGGCGCTCAAGGGGATAGAGGGCAGCCTTCAATTCCTGGCACCATATTCCCTCTTTTCCGATGGAGATATTCCGGTCCAGCACTGCCACCCTGGGAACGTTCTTTAATGCCTCCTGTACCTCTTCGGTCGGAAAAGGTCTGAAGGCTTTCATCTTAAGCAGCCCGGCTTTATAACCCTTATCCCGGAGAGACTGTATGGCCATACGGGCCGTGCTCGTCATGGCCCCGCTCGTAACAAGCACAATCTCGGCATCATCCGTATTGACAGCCTCTATCATATTGTAGCCTCTACCGATGATTTCCTCATATTCCCTGTTCACCTCTTTTATCACCGGTTTTGCCTTCTCCATGTCTTCGAAGGTTCGCTGCCGGTATTGCATGTAATGGTCCGCGTTTATCACATTTGCAATAAATGCGGGGTTGTGTATGTCGAACCGCGAAGGCAGGGAAAAGGGCGGCAGGAATGCGTCGATTGAAGCCTGGTCGGGTATCTCGATGGGTTCCAGGAAGTGGGAGGTAAAAAAACCGTCTATGCAGACCATGATGGGAAGGAGAATCTGCTCAGCAATCCTGTAAGCCTGGATAACGGTATCGCAGGCTTCCTGGGCATCTTCACAGTAAAACTGCAGCCAACCGGTGTCTCTCTGTGATAGGCTGTCGGACTGGTCGCTCCCGAATGCCCAGGGGATGGCAATTACACGGTTCACGTTGCACATTACCACAGGAACCCTGTTCCCTGAAGCAAAGTGGAGCATCTCATGCATGAGGGCAATGCCCTGCGAGGCTGTGGCCGTAAACGTGCGCACACCGGTAAGGGAAGCCGCTACCACGGCTGCCATGGCCGAGTGTTCCGACTCCATCCTCATCATTATGCCTTTGAGCTTTCCTTCCATTTCCATTTCAGAGAGCTTTTCATAAATAGGGGTCTGGGGGGTAATAGGATAGGCTGCTACCAGTTGTACCCGTGCGAGACGGACTGCTTCTGCTACCGCATAATTGCCTGTTAACAGCTCTTTCATTGGCCGCCTCCCATCTCTATCACATGTCTCGGGCATGTGGAGGCGCAAATGCCGCAGCCCTTGCAGTAATCGGCTTTCACGCTGTACCCGTCATTTTCTGCCTTTATTATGGAAATGTCCGGACATAGCAGAAAACAGAGGTCGCATCGGGTACATTTTCCGCAATAGAAGCACCTTTTAGCTTCTTCAACTGCATTCGATACATCTAATCCTTTATTAACTTCCTCAAAACCCTGAATCCTCAATTTCGGAAGGGTCCTGTTTCCATGGTGGGACGGGGTCTTTCTATAGAGAAGTGTATTAATTTCTGAAAATTGTACAACACTTTTAAGGTTAATCCCCTGGATTTGAGATTCGGCTTGCTCCAATTTGCACCCTTTGAACTGTTCATCTCCAGAGTTCTGCCCCATGGAATGCGTATATGGCTGAAAGGATAACGAAGGCCCGGCCCCGAGCCGCAACAATGGGACGGCCTCTTCGGCCTTGCCGCCCGATGCATGGAGGTGCATTGCAAGGGCCGCTTTTTTCCCGGAGGCAATGGCGTCAACAACAGCAGGTCTCTGTCTGATTAAATCGCCGCCAGCGTAAATGCCCCCGATTCGGGTCATACCAAATTCATTTACATAAACCTTATTGAAATCCCCATCGAGGATTTCTGACGTAAAGGGACCAACATCGGGTATCTGCCCGATTGCCACAATTGCAAGATCAGCCTCAAGAACCAGGTCTTTACCCCTTGCGGGTATCATTGTGTAAATACCGGTCTGCGGGTCTTTCCGTACTTTTGTCCTGCTTAAGCGGATATGCTCCAAACCCTTGTCAAGTACGATAAATTCTGCCGGTTTATAGCCCCCTGTTATTTTAATCCCTTCCTCACGGGCTTCTTTGATGCTTTCCTGGATAGCAGGGAAATCATCGAGGGCTTCAGGGGCAACCATGGTAACTTTAACACCGGGGGCGCATATACGCAGGGCAACTCTTGCAACATCCACGGCAACATCGCCGCCGCCGATAACCACAACATGCCTCTTGTGCTTATACCTGCTGCCTTTAGCGCTATCTGAGAGGAAATCAAGTCCGTGCAACACATCCTGTGCATCCTCGCCCGGAGCACCTGCTTTCCTCGGAATCCATGCCCCCACAGAGAGGAAGAGAAAATCATATGCAGATTTAATGTAATTCAACATCTTCCGGTCAACATTTATACCCGTCTCTATGTCTATTCCCAGAGAACCTATCCTGTTTATCTCTTTTTTCAGTATATCCTTGGGTAGCCGGTAGTCGGGAATCCCGTATCTCAGGACTCCGCCGGGCTCATCATACTTCTCGAATATTTTTACCCTGTGACCGAAACGTGCCAGAAAATATGCCGCGGACAGACCGGCCGGACCGGAACCGATAACAGCAATGTTTTTTGGGGTCGGAGCAACAGCGCTGAATATCTTCGGCGCAGCATTGCCGGATTCTGCTATCATGCGTTCGAGACTCCTTATTTCCACGGCCTCATCGTACTGGCCTCTGTTGCATTTAACCTGACACGGATGGTAACACACCCTGCCGCACACACCGGGAAGGGGGTTCTCCTGAAGAAGCAGTTCCAATGCATGATCAAAATCTTTCTCTGCAACCAGGGATAGAAAACCGGAAATATCGTTGCCTGCGGGACAGACCTCCCTGCATGGGGATATTTTCTCAACATAAAAAGGTTTTTTTGAGCTCCACTGTCCGGTCTTGAATATTTCCGTTGATCCTCTTGAAAAAATTGAGACAGCCTCTATATCCTTTATGGTTATTGCATGGTTATCCATCTATTGCGCCTCCGTAAAAAAGTCGGGTTACTTCATATGCCCTCCGGGCGGCAGCAACATTCTCTTCAATCTTGGCAGGAACAGTTTCCTTGATCGCTTTTTCCAGATATTCCATGGGTATGGCGCCACTTGCCTTAGCGTATGCCCCGAGCATTGCTGTATTGATCATAGCCCCCATACCCAGGTCTTCAGAAATCGAAAGGGCATCCACAAGTGCAAGACGGAACTTCCGTAAGGCTTTAAATCCATTTGTAGTAAGGGCATCGTTGATGAGGATGAGCCCGCCGGGTTTTAATATTGCATCAATCTCCTTTTCGTCAACCAGGTCCGGGGCCATAAAAATAACCTCGTCAGGCCTTATAATTTCACACTTAAGGAGGATTTTTTTATCATCAACCCTCAAGAAACTCGCAACAGGAGCGCCCCGTCTCTCACCGCCAAAGAGGGAAAAGCACTGCGGGTATTTCCCCATGCTGAAGAAAACCTTTGCCAGTATCTGGGATGCGATTACCGCTCCCTGTCCTCCCCGGCCGTAAAATTTGATTTCAACCATTGTCTGCCTGCCCCTTTTCTGAAGACATAGCGCTGGTTCCATCCGCATTGCTTTTCTCGAATGCATAGCGGAGCGTATCTTTTTTTGACTGTTCAAGGTGGTAAGTTATTGCCTCATTTACCTTTTGAATATCGCCTGCTTCAATCGCCTCAAGTATCCCTTTGTGACCGTCTATGGCACGCAAGACAACGTCTTTTAGAAATATGCTCTGCGCCCTGTATCTCAGCATATGCCGTCTTAGAGTCTGTGTTAACTCAAGCAAACGTTCGCTGCCGCTATGTTTCGAAATAATTTCATGAAACTGGCCATCCAACTCAACAAAGGCCTTTACATTTCCCTTTTCAACCTCAATTTCAGCGGCTGCTATATTTTTTGACAACTCTTTTGTAAGCTTTTTATGCGCCTTTTGTATTGCCCAGCGGGCAGCCAGACCTTCCAATAAAGCACGGATCTCGCATATCTGTGATACATCCTCCTCGCTTATAGGCTTAACCATGTAACCCACACTCGGTATTGATGTAATAAGTCTCTCAAGTTCAAGGCTATGAAGCGCTTCCCTTACAGGGGTCCTTGATGTTCCGATCTCCTCGGCAATCTTTGCTTCTATTAACCGTTCATTGGGGGCCATTATACCGCTTAAAATCATCTCACGGATGTGGCTGTATACCTTTCTTCGTATTGTTATGTCTTTATTTATCAATAACTTCTTCATATTGGGATACTGTACCCCGGTTTAAAATTAATTGTCAATATTATTTTATAACAATATCAGTCATATACCGGCATTGTAACAGGTCAGAAATTATATCTTTTTCATTTCGTGTACTTTGAAGTGGAATGTAGCACGTGGTTTTCATGATGTCCGTGAATATCTTCATAAGATCAGTACAATTCAGGTTTAAACCTCTGCAGATCTCTAAAAATGCCGTCATTAAGCCTTCCCCGGAGTGGGGGTACCCGCGGGTGCAGGAGGCTATGATTGTAGAGACGCAAAATTTTGCGTCTCTACGTAAGCTTCTCCGGGTCTGTGGATACAACATTTTTTTCCCAGTACAGTACTTTTCGTATTCTTTCCACGATGGATTTGATCATGTCGGGGTTTTTTATCGTCTCGGTTTCGCTCCATTGCCTCCAATCGCCCAGGAGTTCGTGATAGAGATCTGCGCATGCCTTGTGATATAAGACTTGCGGCTGGGGATTCATCTGTGCTGCACATGCTTTAAGTTTATTATATAAAAGGTCTTTTTCCTTTTCGTTTTCCGTGTTAAAAACGATGACCTGTGTGTTTTTGCTCGCGTCACCGGACCCGAACCGTCCCTTTATATACATGTCTTCAGGCATATCTTTCTCAAATTCATATAAAAAACCGGTACATTCATCAATGTCGTTCAGCAACACAACTATTTTCCAGCAACGAAAGGCGCTGCCAAGTTTAATTGCCGTCTTTCCTGCTGAAAGTTGTTCGTAAAGATTTGTTATGCAGGGAACACATTTTCCATATATATCGTTCTTTGTCCTTTTAAGCCTTGGATCGGTTTCAAAGCTTACCCATTTTGTCTTGCTCTTTGCAAAATATCGTTTGTCTATATATAGTTTTCCCATAAACCAGATTCCTGTGTTACAGGCGTTTATCCATGACAGTACAATCGGCCTCACCTTTGTGTAGTTTTACAAGCAGTTCCTCGCCCCTGACAATCTGATCTGCGCGGACAACAACCTCTTTAGTATCCTTCTTTATTGTGATACTGTAGCCCCTCCTTAAAATATTGTCGGGATTCAGGTCTGATATCCTCTGGGTAAGCGTGTCGACTTGCCCCTTTTTACCCCTGAAATATAAAGAAAAACCGTGTATCATGTTATTTAGCAACTCATCCAGATACATCCGGTAATCTGTAAACAGTCTTTTCCTCTCTTTTAACTCCATAGACCCCTGATAAAGAAGGAATCTTGACCTTTCGAGCCTGTTACTGATTCCCTTTTTCAGCTTTTTCTCCATATCAAGGATTGCATCGAGAAATTCTGCCTTGTTCCTCACAACAATATCGGCAGCAGCAGTCGGTGTGGGCGCTCTTACATCTGCAGCAAAATCGGCTATGGTAAAATCTACTTCATGTCCAACAGCAGACACAACAGGTATTTCCGATGAGAATATGGCCCTTGCCACGACCTCCTCATTGAAGGGAGCCAAATCTTCCAGAGAGCCTCCTCCCCGGCCTACAATGATAACATCTGCCTCTTTTGTCCTGTTGAAATAGTTGATTCCTTCAGCAATTTCATAACATGCGTCATCGCCCTGAACCTTAACAGGATATATTAATACGGACATATTTTCATATTTTCCATATATAACCTTTAGCATATCCCTTATGGCCGCACCTGCCGGCGAGGTCACAATGCCGATTAACTTTGGCAATAATGGCAACTGTTTTTTCCGCTCGGCATCAA
Source organism: Pseudomonadota bacterium (assembly GCA_026388255.1). Classification (NCBI taxonomy): domain Bacteria; kingdom Pseudomonadati; phylum Pseudomonadota; species Pseudomonadota bacterium. The sequence goes on from JAPLKC010000102.1 coordinate 45,848, forward strand.
AAAGCCCTTCTTTCAGCAACTTTTCTTTAAGCTTCTGGAATTTCAATTGCAGAAGTCCCTGGCCCTGCACCTCTATGGCGTCCACAAGCAGTCGGTACTCGCCTCTTTTTTCATATACATCCACCCTGCCTTTGCAGATGACGGCCGAGCCGTCTTCTATCATGTTTTCAGAATACTTGTCCCAAAAATTGAAAACTACAGCCTTGATCATTGCATTATCATCCTTCAGCGTAAAATAAAGGTGTCCCGAAGGATAGAGTTTGAAATTAGAAATCTCCCCTTGTACCAGCACATCCCTGAATTGGCTGTTAATGGATTGCCGTATCTGTGAGGTGAGGGCGGATACCGTATAGACCTGGATTTGCCATGGAGAAGGTTTTTTCATATATTGATATTAATCGTAGAACGTTTGGTATACAGAAAAACCAAAAATACATCCACGCGCTACATTATTTTTTTAAATAATCCTTCATTATTTTCATCGAGCAGAATTCGCCGCACATGCTGCAAACATCATCGCGGAGATTTCTCTCTTTCCTGAAATTCTTTATCTTATCCGGGTCAATGGCGCACCGGATCTGCCCTTCCCAGTCAAGGGCCTTCCTGTATCCGGACATTGCCTTGTCGCGCTCCAAGGCCTTTTGATTACCCCTTGCCAGGTCTGCTGCATGGGCTGCGATCTTAGTTACTATAACACCCTCTCTTACATCTTCCGGCGTTGGGAGGCCAAGGTGTTCCGAAGGCGTGACATAGCAGAGAAAATCGGCCCCATAGTACCCCGCAAGGGCTCCGCCGATAGCTGAAGTAATGTGGTCATAACCCGGCGCAATATCAGTTACCACGGGCCCGAGCACATAAAAAGGCGCGTCATTACATATCCTTTTCTGTAGCAGGATATTCATTTCTATCTGGTTTATCGGCACATGCCCGGGGCCTTCGATCATCACCTGCACCCCGTTCTTTATTGCCTCTGCACAGAGTTCGCCGAGGATGATAAGCTCCTCTATCTGTCCCCTGTCGGTTGCATCGGCAATACATCCCGGTCTTAAACCGTCGCCAAGGCTCAAAGTCATATCATATTTTTTTGCAATCTTAATAAGCCGGTCAAACTGCTCATACAAGGGGTTTTCCTTCTTGTTCACTATCATCCATTCCGTAAGAAAAGCACCCCCTCTGCTTACGATATCCGTTATCCTGCCCTGTTTTCTAAGACGTTCTATTGAGCCTTGAGTGACTCCGCAGTGAACTGTAACAAAATCCACGCCATCAGCCCCATGCCGCTCTATGACGTCAAAGAGGTCGTCAGGCTCCATATTGGTGATAGCTTTCCTCTTCTTTACCGTTTCCACCGCTGCCTGATATATGGGGACCGTGCCAAGGGGGATACCGGCCTCTTCTATGATTGTCTTTCTGATCTCGTCTAGGTTGCCACCTGTACTTAGATCCATCACCGCATCTGCACCGGCCTCTTTTGCCATCCTCAGTTTTTCCAGCTCCACTTTGATATCTATCTTTTCCGTTGATGTCCCGATATTGGCATTTACTTTTACGCTCAGGCCTTTCCCAACCCCCTTAGGTGTGAAATTCTTATGTTTGTTATTGGCAAGGATTGTTGCCTTACCTGAGGCGATGTATTCCCGTAAAAGTGCTTTATCAATGCCTTCATCCACCGCAACACGCTCCATAATTTCCGTGATCGTTCCTTTGCGTGCAGCAATCAATTGATTATTCTGATTCTTCATGGTCTTATCATCTCCATTTTATTTATTAACTCAAGAGGGTCTTTTGCGAAAAGCCTTATAATAGGTTCTTTTCCAACATCACCCAGGTCATAAATTATATCCGGCGGCTGATCTGCCCTTTTTAACACCTCTTCAGTCAAATAATCGAGGCTTTTCCCCTCTGCTTCTTTCAGCTTTTCAGGCTCGCTTTTTCTGTCAAAAAACAACACATTCATGGCAGACTCGTGGGCTTTTTCGATTATTGCCCTGTCATATCTCACGCTGACGCACGACCTTATATGGGGGTAATATTTCAGAAAGGTGAGAATCAGCCTTGCCACATGGGATGACGCGCCAAAGGCAGGTTCTCCCTTTATAAGTATCTTCCCATTATTTATACCTATCCTTCCGGGAAAGGCAGCTATATCTTCAATCCCTCTTGCATCCCTTATCGCATAACCCATGTTCATCTGCACTGCCGGTATCAAATCGGCCATATTAAGTCTGCACAGCATCTCACCGGCTTCCTTCATGGCCTGAAGTACGCCCCATCTGTCGGAGCATCTGCTGTTTGTTATACCGGAAGATGTATAGAAATATCCGTCAATGTCTATCCTGTAGCTGTCTTCCAGCAACTCTTCCATGACCTTTTCCGATGCAAGGAAGGCCTCTTTCTTATCATAGCCATGGACAAGGAAGGCAGTTATGAGAGAGGAGAATGCGCAGCCTGTACCGTGTACTTCCTGGTTAATCCTGTGTTTTTTCCAGGAGGTAAATTCCTTGCCGTCGAAGAACAGGTCAATGGGTTCGCCTGTCAGGTGCCCTCCTTTTACAACAACAGCCCCGGGTCCCATATCAAATATGTCTTTTGCACAGGCCTCCATGTCTTCAAGGGTTTCTACCTCTTTCCCGATGATAAAAGACGCCTCCGGCAGATTCGGGGTAACAACATCTGCCACGGGGAATATTTGCTCTATCAGGCATTGCAGCCCCTCATCGCTTAAAAGCCGTGTCCCGTTCTTTGATGCCATAACAGGATCAACAACAAGGACAGGGTTGTCAAGACCGCTTAAAATATATGCAATCCTCTCTACATAAGCCTCGTTCCATACAACGCCGATCTTTATACCGTCAACAGGCGAACTTTTTTTTACCATATCCATCATCTCAAAAAACTGTGAATATGGTATGGGATATACATCCTGCACTCCCCGAGGTCCCTGGAGCACTATACACGTGGGCACGGATACACCATGTATGCCGAGAGCAGAAAATACATCGAGGTCCTTTGTAATACCTGCCCCGGTTGATGGGTCATAACCGGCTATGGTGAGAATTTTTTTCATTTGATCTTATCGGCAATAATATCTGCCACTTTCTTGCCGGACAGAAGCCTCCCGCCAAAAATAGGCCACGTCCTGTATGAGCCGAAAGCGGCATTGGCACTTATGCCTGCAACATTGAGTTCAAGACAGGCTAAAAGCTTTTCGGAATATCGCTCTATTATGGCCCTGGTAACAACCCTTTTGTTTATCATGGTCTATCCTTAGAGATGATTTACAAAAATATATCATATTTCTCAGTATGAGGGATATTAAAATCAGATTGAGCGGGTAAGCTGGTATCCGGTTAAAAATGGAACAGTACAATTATTGATTTTTGCAACTTTCTGGTATTACGGGATAATTGCTGATATTATATGAAAAACCCGGAAACCCCAGAATATTAAGCGCCTTGGGCCAGTTTGAACTTTGTTAATATAAACCCTGCAACGCCTTCTATATCGTCTCTTTGAAAAACCGGGACATGGGTGGTAAAAGGGATATCCGTTATGATGGCAACAAGATTTCTGTCATCGATACAGACAGGCTCTGCCCCCTCTTTCTTCGGATAAACCTCGATTTTGGGCATATCCTCTTTTTTATATCCTTCGGTGATGAGAAGATCAATGTCATCTATGTACCCGGAGATAATTTCTTCTATGGAAAGGTCTTTTTCAGTATCCTTAACCATTGCTATTTTTCCGGGGGAGGACAGTATCACGGTTTTTGCGCCTGCCTTTTTATGCCTGTATGTATCCTTGCCCGGTATATCAAACTCAAAATCATGAAGATGATGCTTGATAACAGCCACCTTAATGTCTTTATACATAAGAACAGGTATAAGTTTTTCAATAAATGTTGTTTTTCCTGTTTTTGCCCTTCCCACTATAGAAATAACGGGGATTTTTATTTTGTCCATAGATTACAACATCCTTTTTTTGAAAAGTAATAATGGAAGGCAACTACTACCAATGCATGGTTAATAATGCCTCTGTCGATCAGGGATGGAATCTCGGGTAATGGTACCAGAACTACTTCAATGTCTTCATCGGGGTCAAGGTTTTTAGAAGAAGTCTTCCTTGCTTTCTCTACAAGGTATGTGTGACAGAGATTGCTGAATATTGCCGGATTCGGATTAACAGCCCCGAGGCATTCTACATACTCACCCGTATATCCGGTTTCCTCAAGGAGCTCCCTCAAGGCTGCCTTTTCCGGGTGTTTTTCGTCAACAAGACCGCCGGGTATCTCAAGGGATATTTCTTTTGATCCATGCCTGTATTGTCTTATCATGACAACTTCCCTATTTTCCGTGACAGGAATAATATTTACCCAGTCCTTTGTCTCGATTGTGTAAAATATTCCTGTACCGTTGGTCCTTGGAGATGTTGCCTGGATAGCTTTTATCTTGAATAATTTATAGTCTCTGTCTGTCCTTGAATCTAAAAGTTCCCATTTTTTTATCATTATTTTGGTAGACCTCGCGGAAATAATTTATCAAAGGATGACAGGAGCGAGAATGGTTTCAGATTCCACCCCGATGGTCTGACTCTGTAAAAATGGTTGGGATGACTGGATTTGAACCAGCGGCCTCTTTCTCCAGAAATATATAATCAATTTTTATCTGCAATTATAACAAATTGTTACAATGCATTTGCTGTACACGGTGGACATCAGAAAACGAGTATTCAACATTAATAAATATCAAAAACAGCGTTTTATCAATTCCGGGCACCCCGGTACCTTGATAAATACTATAACTACTTTTTTATTTTTGTCCAGAAAAATATTGGGTCCATGTATATACTATACAGGGGCTAAATAGCCTGAGATATCACATAATGAAAGCAACTGATCATTACCGTTGAAACGACAATGACAGTTATGTAAAACTTGTTTTGATTACCCATTATTGCATCTACTTTCATTTTTTTTTGCTTCTTCTCAACTTTTTCAATCTCCTACTGCGCCTTGATTTTTCCTTTCCCAGCCCCCGCCGAGGGCTTTGATAAGAAGCACACTGGCGGTCATCCGTCGGCCCAAGATGCTGGCCGCCGTTTTTTCGCTGTTTAATGCCGCCACTTGTGCTGTTATCACATTAAGATAACTCACCGTTCCCTGCTTATACTGATTGAGGAAAAACTCCAAAGATTTCCGTGCCGTCTTCACTGCCTCATCTTGTGCCAGCGCCTCCTGTTCAAGGATACGGAGGGCGGCCAGATTGTCTTCTACCTCCTGAAATCCGATAAGTACTGTTTGGCGGTAGGAGGCCACATTCGCATCATAAACAGCACGAGCTTGATCATTCAGGGCTCCTCTTAAGCCTCCGTCAAATAAGGCTTCAGCAATTGCAGGTCCAACAGACCAGAAACGACTTGGCCAGGCAAACCAGTTAAAGGTATCTGTGCTTTGATAGCCTATTGATCCTGTTAGCATGACAGTCGGGAAGTATGCAGCTTTGGCAGCTCCAATCTGTGCGTTTGCAGCAGCAACACGTCGCTCGGTGCCTGCTATATCAGGTCTGCGTTCGAGCAGTTCCGACGGCACTCCGACCGGTATGGGAGGAGGAGTTGCATCGAGAGGTGAAATAGGAATGGAAAAATCGGATGCAGGTTTCCCCACAAGCAGGGCAATGGCATGTTCTGCCTGAGCACGCTGAATGCCTACATCGATTGCCTGGGCCTGTATTGTTTTGAGTTGAGTTTCCGCCTGGAGTACATCTGCCCGGGACACAACACCGCTCTTATATTGGTTCGTAGCTAATTCGAAAGACCTCTGGTAGGCTTGAACCGTCGCATCAAGAAGCTGCTTTTGCCTGTCAAGCGCACGTAACAGAAAGTAGTTCTGGGCAAGGGCAGCATGAACGCTTAGCCGAACCCCTTCAAGGTCTGCCGCGCTCGCCCGGGTATTGGCCCGGGCTGCCTCTACAGTACGGCGTATCCGGCCCCAGACATCCAATTCCCACGAAGATATATTAAGAGGAGCCGTATAGACGGTGTTTGTACCGGAAGTACCTTGGCCGATATTGGAAGACTTTAAAGAACGGGTTACAGCAGGGTTTGCAGTAATGGTAGGAAAAAAACTTGATGTGGCAGTCTGGACCAGAGCGGTTGCCTGTCGGAACTGTGCTTCCGCCATAGCGATATTCTGGTTTGAGATATTGACCTGCTCTTCGAGGAAATTCAATTTGGGATCATTAAATATCTCCCACCATGGGCCATGGAACAAATCGTCCCTTGGCTCTGCCACCTTCCACTCTTTATTCTCCTTATAAGATTCCGGCACAAGGACTGTGGATCTCACGTAATCTGGGCCTACGGCGCAGGCAGAGATTAAAGCCGACATTGCTGCAGCTAAGATTACCCTGTTAATCAGTTTGTGTAAAATTCGCATAATACTCTCCTGTTTGGATCTTAATAGGTTCTGTTCAAATTATAAGACCTATTAAAAGGCTTTTTCCCTTTGCACCATAGTCTGAACCGTTCAAGATAGAGATACATCACCGGAGTTGTATAAAGGGTGAGCATTTGGCTGATCACGAGCCCACCCACAATGGTGATCCCCATTGGTCGGCGAAGCTCCGACCCCACGCCTGTTCCCAGTGCCAAGGGGAGTGCGCCAAGAAGTGCTGCCATGGTAGTCATCATGATGGGGCGGAACCGCAACAAACAGGCTTCATAGATTGCTTCATCGGGCTTTTTACCTTCCTTGCGCTCTGCTTCCAGGGCAAAATCGACCATCATAATGCCGTTCTTTTTCACAAGGCCGATAAGCAGGAATAGACCGATAAGTCCGATAAGATTCAGTTCCGAACGACAGATGATCAGCGCCAGCAGCGCCCCCACGCCTGCCGAAGGCAGGGTGGACAGAATTGTTATGGGATGTATATAACTTTCATAGAGCATACCGAGGACGATGTAGACCGTAATAAGAGCCCCAAGAATCAGGAAAGGTTGATTTGCAACGGAGTCCTTGAAAGCCTGGGCTGTGCCGGAGAAACTCCCCAGGATACCTGAAGGGAATCCCATCTCCCTGCTGGCTCGCTCTATTGATGCCACCGCCTTCCCAAGAGGCACCTGCGGTGTCAGATTAAAGGAGATAGTGACTGAAGGGAACTGACCCTGGTGAGGAACGGCAAGAGAAGTGCCGGTTGTTTCAAACTTAGCAAAAGCGCTGAGAGGTACCATTGCTCCCATGGTAGACTTAATATAAATTTCCTTCAGCGTATCAGGGTTTTGCCAGAAACGGGGTTCAACAACCATTACCACGCGGTATTGGTTTAAGAGTGTGTATATGATAGATACCTGGCGCTGACCAAAGGCATCGTAGAGGGTATTATCTATCATTGCGGCAGTAATCCCAAACCTCGAAGCCATATCCCGGTCAATTGCAAGCGTGACCTCCAGCCCCTTCATTTGCTGGTCACTGGCCACATCAACCAGTTCGGGCAATGTTCGCATTTTCTGGAGAATACGGGGGCCCCATGTATAGAGTTCCGAGATTTCAGCGGCCTGGAGTGTATATTGATACAGGGCAGTACCGCCTCTTCCTCCGACACGGAGATCCTGGACAGGCTGAAGATAGGTTGGTGTTCCCGGCAGCCCTGAAAGCTTTCTGCGGAGCCTTGACATAATTTCACTTAAGCTACTTTTCCGTTGTTCAAAGGGTTTCAATGTAATAAATATGGATGCGGTATTTGCTGCGCTGCCGCCTCTTCCGCCGCCGGTAGAGCCAACTACATACACCACATCGGGGTCTTCTTTAATGATTTTTGCCACAGTCTCCAATTTTGTCTTCATGGCCTGAAAGGATATATCCTGTTCTGCCTGAATGGAGCCTCGAATACGTCCTGTATCTGTTTCCGGGAAAAAGCCCATTGGGATAACAATGAAAAGACAGATATTGACTATGAATATACCCACTGCTAAACCGAATATAAAACGCGAGTGACGTAAAGCCCAGATAAGTGTCACATTATAAAAATCCCGCATCCGGTTAAAGGCCCTTTCGCTTGCTCTATAGAGCCAGGTATTATCATAGTTTTTCTCAGGTTTAAGAAGCATAGCACACATCATAGGCGTTGTTGTAAGCGAGACCACGAGAGAAACCAAAATCGCAGCGGAAAGAGTAACAGCAAATTCTCGGAACAAACGACCTACCATGCCACCCATAAGAAGAATTGGAATAAACACGGCAACGAGAGAAATACTCATGGAAAGTACCGTAAATGTAATCTCTTTCGATCCCCGTAATGTGGCTTCCATGGGCGATAGCCCCTTTTCGATATAACGGGTAATGTTCTCAAGGACAACAATAGCGTCGTCCACCACGAATCCTGTTGCAATAGTGAGGGCCATAAGGGAAAGATTATCGAGACTATAACCACAGAGATACATGATTCCGAATGTGCCGATAAGAGAAACCCCTACAGCAACTGCAGGTATGACGGTGGAACGGATATGTCTTAAAAAGACGAAGACTACAAGAATTACAAGGGCAGCGGAAACAATAAGCGACTTCTCAACCTCTTTCAGGGAACCGCGTATAGGCGGTGTGCGGTCCTGGACGACAAATACTTTAGCACTTCCCGGCAAGGAAGCTGCCAATTGAGGGAGCAAATCGCAAACGCGATCCACGGTTTCAATGATGTTTGCCCCTGGCTGACGGTAGATCATTACCATGACGGCCGGTTTATCGTTCACAAACCCCGCGTTATTCACGTCCTCCACCGAATCCTCAACGTTCGCAACGTCCTTCAGCCTTACTGCCGAACCGGCCCTGTAGGCAACAATCACCGGCCGGTACTGAGCAGCTTTTCGAAGCTGATCGTTTGCCTGAATCTCCCATGTTTTCTTATCATCCGAGACCTGCCCCTTCGGCTTATTTACATTAGTGGAAGCCAACACACCGCGCACGTCCGACAGGCTGATGCCATACTTGTGAAGCGCCAGGGGGTTCAACTCAACACGGACTGCAGGGAGAGAACCTCCCCCGATCAACACCTGACCTACACCCTTCACCTGTGACAGCTTCTGTTGCATAATGCTCGATGCGGCGTCATATAACTGAGGCCTGTCTATGACATCGGATTGGAGAGCAACTATGAGGATAGGAGCATCAGCCGGATTAACTTTACGGTATGTCGGATTACTGGGGAGGTTGGGCGGCAGAAAACCACGGGCTGCATTGATCGCTGCCTGCACATCGCGGGCAGCACCGTCGATATTACGGTTCAGATCGAATTGCATTGTAATGTTTGTCGTACCGCGGAAACTGGTGGATGTCATTTCGGTTACACCTGCTATACGCCCGAATTGGCGCTCAAGAGGCGCGGCAACGGATGTTGCCATAGTCTCGGGGTTTGCTCCCGGCAGGCTTGCCGATACCTGGATAGTCGGAAAATCCACCTGGGGCAAAGGAGCAACAGGCAGCATCTGAAAAGCAACAATACCTGAGAGCACTATCCCTATGGTAATAAGGGTAGTCGCAACGGGCCTATGGATAAAAATAGCTGAAAAGTTCATAGAGAATTCATGTCCTGATCTCTTTCTATATGTTCAAATGGCCCAAGCGGCTTAAACAATTGGATCATCCCCCTTGTTTTCAGCTACCTTATGCTGCAACAGCCGTACCCGTTTTGCCAGCCGGTCAAAGGCAAGATAAATCACAGGCGTTGTGTAAAGAGTCAATATCTGGCTGATGATCAACCCGCCGACAATCGTAATGCCCATAGGTCGTCTAAGTTCAGACCCCACACCTGTTCCCATCGCCAGGGGGAGGGCGCCAAGAAGTGCTGCCATGGTGGTCATCATGATGGGACGAAACCGAAGGAGCGAAGCCTGATAAATCGCATCCTGAGGACTCTTTCCTTCCGTACGCTCTGCATCCAGGGCAAAGTCCACCATCATGATACCGTTCTTCTTTACAATACCGATAAGTAGAATGATGCCGATGAGAGCAATGACACTGAACTCCGATCTACAGATCATAAGTGCGAGAATTGCCCCCACTCCGGCAGAGGGTAATGTGGAAAGGATGGTAATAGGATGAATGTAGCTTTCATAAAGTATACCGAGGACAATGTAGACCGTGATAAGGGCTGCAAGGATTAAAAGAGGTTCATTTTCAAGGGAGACCCTGAAAGCCTGGGCAGTTCCCTGGAAGCTGCCCCTGATGCCGGCAGGGAAATCCATCTTTTTCTCGGCTGATTCTATGGCACTTACTGCGTCTCCTAGAGCTGCTCCCGGCGCCAGATTAAAGGAGATCGTAGTGGCGGGAAACTGACCTTGGCGGCTGATAACAAGCGGTCCGGTTGTTTCCGAGGTTTTGATAAATGCTCCGAGAGGCACCTGTCCGCCGCTTATGCCCTTAAGATAAAGGGATTGCAACGCACCCGGACCTTTCTGAAATTCTGGATTAACAGCCAGGACAACACGGTACTGGTTTAACTGGGTAAAAATGGTGGAGACCTGACGCTGACCGAATGCGTCATAGAGTGCATCATCAATCATCTGTGGTGTAATGCCGAGCCGCGAGGCAGTGCTGCGGTCTATTTCAACTGAGAGCTGTAACCCTTTGTCCTGCTGGTCACTGCTTAAATCACGAAGTTCCGGATGGGCACGAAGCGATTCGACGAGCTTTGGTGCTAATTTATTCAACTCATCGATATCCGGATCCTCAAGGGTGTACTGATATTGGGTACGGGCCACCCGTGCATCGACGGTAAGGTCCTGTACCGGTTGCATAAAGAGCGTGATCCCTTCGACTTTTGCCAATTCAGGCTGGAGTCGCCGGATCACCTCGCTTGCAGCCACTTTCCTTTTTGCCAGGGGCTTAAGGTTAATAAGAATTCGTCCGGTGTTGAGTGTAACATTTGTTCCATCAATGCCGATAAAGGACGAGAGACTTTCAACTGCAGAGTCCTTTAAAATCACCCGTGCAAGAGCCTGCTGACGATCGGCCATAGCTGTGAAGGAGACTGCTTGGGGTGCTTCGGATATTCCCTGAATAACCCCTGTGTCTTGTACAGGAAAAAAACCCTTAGGCACAGAATAAAACAATAAAAACGTAAAAACCAGTGTACCTACAGCCACCCATAGTGTAGATTGCTGATGTCTCAGCACCCATGTCAACGTCCTTCCATAAAATCCGATCACCTGATCAAAAAACCTCTGCGACGAGCGATAAAATTTTCCCTGCTCAGCCTCAGTCTGATGTTTGAGCAGCTTTGCACACATCATTGGCGTGAGTGTAAGTGATACTACGGCGGAAATGACTATTGTAACACCAAGGGTAACAGCAAACTCCCTGAATAGGCGTCCTACCACATCCCCCATAAACAGGAGCGGAATAAGCACAGCGATAAGCGACACCGTAAGAGACAGTATTGTAAAGCCTATCTGTTTGGAACCTTTCAAGGCCGCCTCGAGTGGAGGGTCTCCCGCCTCAATATATCTGGCCACATTCTCGATCATGACAATAGCATCATCTACCACAAAACCGGTGGAAATGGTAAGTGCCATCAAAGAAAGGTTATTCAGACTGAATCCGAGCAGATACATAGCACCGAAACTTCCCACAAGTGACAGAGGCACAGCAACACTGGGAATAATCGTTGCAGGGATATTGCGAAGGAAGAGAAACATGACCAGAACAACAAGCACTACGGCAAGCATCATTTCAAACTGGACATCATGAACCGACGCCCGGATTGTGGAGGTACGGTCGGTTAACACAGAAACCTTTACAGCAGGGGGCAGAGTCTTCTCGAGTTTCGGGAGCACTTTCTTAACCTGATCGACAACCTCTATGACGTTTGCTCCCGGTTGCCGCTGAATATTTACAATAACCGCAGGGGAACCATTCATCCAGGCCGCCTGTTTTATGTTTTCGGCATCGTCAACAGCCTCGGCTACGTCAGACAGCCTCACAGGAGCATTATTACGATAGGCGACAATCAGGGACTTATATTCTTTGCTTGAGAAAAGCTGATCGTTAGCATCAATAATGTAGGACAGACGAGGGCCATCGAAGCTTCCTTTCGCCTGATTGACATTTGCAGTTGCAATAGCAGTTCTCAGGTCCTCAAGAGTCAGACCGTAAGCAGCCAGGGCTGTCGGGTTGGCATGGATCCGAACAGCCGGTCTTTGTCCGCCGCTGATGCTTACCAATCCTACTCCGGGAAGCTGCGAGATCTTTTGTGCAAACCGTGTGTCGGCAAGGTCCTCCACTTGTGTCAAAGGCATAGTTTCAGAGGTCAAACCAAGCGTCAGGATAGGGGCGTCAGCAGGATTTACCTTGCTGTATACCGGGGGAACAGGAAGGTCTCGCGGCAGATAGGTAAAAGAGGCATTTATTGCCGCCTGCACCTGCTGTTCAGCTACATCAAGGCTTAAGTCCAGGGTAAACTGGAGCGTAATGATCGAACTGCCGCTTGAACTTGTCGAGGTCATCTGGGTAAGGCCGGGCATTTGGCCTAACTGACGTTCCAGAGGCGCTGTTATGGATGAAGCCATGACGTCAGGACTTCCCCCCGGATAGAAGGTGCGTACCTGAATGGTCGGATAATCCACCTGGGGCAAGGCAGATACTGACAACTGTTTGTACGCAACAGCACCGCTTAAAAAGATGGCAACCATCAGTAATGTTGTCGCAACAGGCCGGGTTATAAAAAGGCGGGAAATATTCATTAGCGGCCCTTTTCAGGAGTCTCTGCACTATTGCGCTTCGGCTCTACTTTCGATCCTTCTCTGAGTTTGTCTGCGCCATCTGCCACAACCGATTCACCCGGCGAGACTCCTGTTTTTACCGAAGCTTCATTACCCTGAATCTCGTCGATACTGACCGGACGCACTGTGACTGTCATATCTTCCTTCACTACATAAACAAAGGTCCCCTGTGGTCCGCGTTGTATAGCTGATGAAGGTATAATAACAGCCCCCAGCTTGACATCGACAAGGAGTTGCACATTAACAAATTGATTAGGAAACAACTCATTCTGTTTGTTCGGGAAGGTTGCCTTAAGCTTAACAGTCCCGGTGCTTGTGTCGATCTGGTTGTCAATGGTCGATAGAGACCCTACGGCAAGTTTTTCTTTTTGTCCACGATCGTAAACCTCTACCTGTAATTGTGCACCTTTTTTGAATCTTCGAAGTATCTGAGGAAGGCTGTCTTCAGCGATGGGAAAAACAACAGTCATCGGCTGAAGTTGGGTAATCACAATAAGACTATTCGTATCGCTCGCACGGACCATATTACCCGGGTCCACAAGACGAAGTCCAATGCGGCCCGTAATCGGTGAGGTAATCCGGCAGTAGACCAACTGAAGCCTGGCGCTGTCAACCAATCCCTGGTCAACCTTTACAGCACCTTCATATTGCTTGACCAGCGCCTCCTGGGTATCAAGCTGTTGTTTTGAGACTGAATCCTGCTGCCAGAGAACCCCATAGCGGTCAAGGTCAATCTTTGCATTGGCAAGGGTTGCCTGGTCACGCGCCAACTGCCCCTCAGCCTGTGTCAACTGGACTTCGAAGGGTCTGGGATCTATAAGCGCCAGCAGGTCTCCCTTGTTGACGATTTGACCCTCCTTATAAAAGACATCCATGAGCTGCCCGTCCACACGAGTCCTGACTAATACCGTGTAAACCGGCATGACAGTACCAAGGCCATTCACATACACATTAATATTCCCTTTTTTCGCAGGTATTGCCAGGACAGGCGTAGTGCGTGTCCTGGCAATAGATCCCTTTTTGTCAGCCTGTGCCATGCCCGATTTTACAAAAAGCAGGTATGTTCCTGCAACTGCAAAACACCCTGCCAGCAGCACAAACAGCCAGCGCTTTTGTAAGGCAGTGAAACGAGCTTGACGCTGAATGCCGTCCTTCCCATTTTCTTCTCTAAGCATTGTATTTATATCCTCCTTGAACTGTCCAGATTAAATCTTATATCCCTCAAAAAACACAGCTACTATCCATTTTCCATTATTTTTTGTGCAACTTCAATGTAAAAGGTTTTGCAATAAACATACCTGTAAAAAAAACAGTGAAAGTATTTAAAATCAGCTAAAATATTTCTCAACCGGATAAAACAAACCCTTGAGATCGACGTAATTGTCGCAACAGCCCTCCAAACTCGACAGAACTGTTGCCAAGTTCCATCTTAAGGGAACTCATAGATGTATCAGCGCCTGGGGGCAGGTCAGATGTAGATTTGTATTTTAAATGTTGTTTTTTGAAAGTGACGGCATATGCTTTATAACACAAACGACAGCAGAAGTATGTTATGCATATCATGCTACTCATCATTCGTATCCGTGTATCGTGTAAGACTACGTGAAAACCATATCATCAAAACCAGCATCATCAATTACACAATTAATAAAACAAAGGCGGTGAAATTGGTAGTGATCTTGAGGGAATGGGATTTGAACCATTGACCTTTTGCTCCCATTGAAGAAGTACTGATATAATATCTTTTAAATATATCAAGATGCTGCTAAGCTTAAATACAAATAAGACGTGGTCAATTGGTGGTCATTTTCAACGTTTTATGCTACGATTTTAACAAATTGTGCAACCTATAACCATTAATAATACTTAATATAATGGTCGGGATGACTGGATTTGAACCAGCGGCCTCTTGCTCCCGAAGCAAGCGCTCTACACCGAGCTGAGCTACATCCCGTGGAAGAATAAGGATAGCAGAGTTATGGAAAAATTTCCATTGATTTTTCACATAATACATGATACGAATTCAAACTTTTTAGAGGAGGTTAACAATGGCAGAAAAGAGACCAATAATGATTACTGATCTTACCTTGAGAGATGGCCATCAGTCACTATTTGCAACAAGGATGAAGACAGAGGATATGCTCCCCATCGCTGAAAAAATGGACAGCATAGGGTTCTACTCCATGGAGGTTTGGGGAGGTGCAACCTTTGATGTAATGACACGTTTTTTAAATGAAGACCCCTGGGAAAGGGTAAGGCTTCTGAAGGCAAAGATGCCCAACACTAAGTTTCAGATGCTGCTTCGAGGGCAAAACCTTGTCGGATACAGAAACTATGCGGATGACGTGGTAGAGGCATTTGTTGAGAAATCAGCCGAAGTAGGTATTGACATATTCAGGGTGTTCGATGCACTGAATGACGAGAGAAACTTTATTGCAGCTTTCAAAGCGATAAAAAAATGCGGCAAGCATATACAGGGCACCCTTTCTTACTCGTTAACCGAAAAAAGGCTCGGAGGTCCCATATTTAATATTGATTACTTTGTCGGCAAGGCAAAATTAATTGAAGAAATGGGCGCTGATTCCTTCTGCATAAAAGATATGGCGGGCATTATATCGCCTTACGATGCATACGAACTTGTCACAGCCCTGAAAAAGAACCTGAGCATACCGGTGCATCTCCACACACATTATACCAGTGGTATGGCTTCCATGTCTTTACTGAAGGCAATTGAGGCAGGAGCCGACGGTATTGATACATGCCTTGCCCCCTTTGGATTGCGTTCTTCCCACTCGGCAGTGGAACCCTTTGTTGTTACACTCCTTGATACCCCTTATGACCCGAAAATGAACCTTGAATTATTGGCTGAGGTAGATGAGTACTTTGAGAGTATTATACCTGCTTACATGTCCTTCGCAGACACGACAAGATTTTCCGTGATAGACATAGGGGTACTAATGCACCAGATACCCGGCGGCATGATAAGCAACCTTGTCAGCCAGTTGAAGCAGGCAAAGGCAATCCACCGCCTGAAAGAGGTATACGAAGAAATCCCCAGGACAAGAAAGGATATGGGGTTTCCCCCTCTTGTCACACCAACAAGCCAGATTGTGGGCGTTCAGGCAGTATTCAACGTTGTAGCCGGAAGATACAAGATGATTTCCAAAGAGGTGAAGGATTACTTTTATGGCCTATATGGAAGACCACCTGCGCCGGTTGATGAAGAAATCAGAAAGAAGGCGCTGAAAGGATACGAAAAGGGTGAAACGCCCATAGATATAAGGCCGGCCGATACCCTTGAACCTGAACTTCCAAAAGCTAAAGAAGCCCTTAACGGTATAAGCGATAAGATGGAAGATATTCTGATTTATGCTTTGTACCCCATGACTGGTATGGAATTTTTGAAGAAAAAATATAAAATTCAGTAGATGTCACTTTTTTATTGACATTATTGTTTTATTTGTTTAGGAATTTCTAAAAATATTAAAAGGAGGTAAAACATGCCTACAAAAATTGATGAGGATGCCTGCACAGGATGTGGAGCGTGCGCCGAAGTATGTCCTGTCGATGCGATAACCGTTGATGATACGGCCAAGGTCGACCACGAGCTCTGTACAGAATGCGGGGCATGTGTTGAAGAGTGCCCGGTTGAAGCAATTTCACAGGAAGAATAACTTATATCTTCTTAGAAAAATCAAAAGGGATGACTTAAATAAGATAAGTCATCCCTTTTCTGTCTTCATTTTCCGGGACACCCGCGGGTACCCGGTAGCCCCCTCTATAAGCAAAAAAGCCGCCACCCGCTTGTAGGGTGACGGCTTTTAATAACACAAGTTAAGAACTTTCTTTATATGCCTTTTACTACAACTTCAGACAAATCCAATGCTTTCATGGTTTCGGACTTTTCCTTATCCTTAATGGCGTCCTCCATCATAATAAGGCAATAGGGGCATGCAGTTACAACCGTATTTGCCGATATATCAATTGCCTCATCTATCCTTAAGTGATTTATTCTTTTGTGATGTTCTTCCATCCATATTCTGCCGCCGCCGCCGCCGCAGCAGAAGCTCCTGTCGTGGTTTCTCCCCATTTCTACAAAATTTCCCTGCTTCACTTTATCCACAACATGTCTTGCCTCGTCGAATATCCCGTTTACCCGTCCGAGGTAGCATGGATCGTGAAATGTTATAGTCCCCTCAATAGATGGATTGATTGACAGCTTGCCTTCTTTTAGCAGCTTAGAGATAAAATCAGCCTGGTGGTATACCTCAAAATTCCCTCCGATCTGGGGATATTCGTTCTTTAACGTATGATAGCAGTGAGGACAAGTGGTGATGATCTTTTTTATACCCATTTCATTGAGAAGCTCTACGTTGCCCTGTGCGATGCCAAGGTAAAGTTCTTCATTTCCGCATCTTCGAGCCGGATCTCCGCAGCAGGTCTCTTCCTGTCCCAGGATACCGAATGAAACGCCTGCTTGTTGTAATATTTTGGTAAATGCCTTTGCAACCTTTCTGTTTCTGTCGTCAAGAGAGGCAACGCATCCTACCCAATATAAATATTCCACCTCTTCCTCGCCGGCATTTTTCACTTCAAGCCCTTCAGTCCATTCGGTTCTCTGTCTCTTTCCCATACCGTAAGGATCGAGCTTCTGCTGGAGGTTCTTGAAAAGAAGTCTTGTTTCAGATGTAGTCTTGCTCAGTGTCAAGGTAAGGTATCTTCTCATCTCAATATTTTTATCAAAGGTAGGTATTGATACAGGACAATTTACCTGGCAGGCAAGACAGGCTGTGCAGGACCACAACGCTTCTTCGTCAATGACGGTATCTATTATTCCATCCTCGTTTTTTACTCCCGCTGCGGTTCGTTCCCACTCAGTCTTTAAATCCTGGATGAATTTTTTCGGTGAGAGCGGTTTTTCGCTTGCATATGCCGGGCAAAGATCCTGGCATCTGCCGCACCTTGTACACGCATCAAGGTCAAATATCTGTTTCCAGGTAAATCCTTCTATCGAATTGACGCCAAACTCCTCGGCATTTTCAAAATCCTCAATAGGGACGATTGCGCCTCTCGGATTGTCCTCAACCCCCCTGAACATCATGTTTAGAGAAGATGTGATAATATGGAGCAGCCTTGAGTATGCAATGTAAACTATGAGACCGAAGGAAAGGAGCATATGAAGATACCACATAATTGCATGTGGCATATAAGTTACGCCCTTTTCTGCACTCGGAAAAATAGATGCAACATACCATCCTATAAAACTCCAGACCTCGTATGGTTTAGGATCGGCAGCTATTCTTGCTCCTTCCACCAGAAAGCCTGTAACCAGCACAACAAGTATCCACATAAGGACAATCAGATCATCAGGCTTATTGTCAAGCCTTTCCGGCTTGGTAACATATCTTCTCCATACAGCCATAAGAATACCGATGGTTGCAAGAATGCCGGCAAGATCAGTCAAAAAGGAAAATATCAGGTAGAAATTGCCTTTTATGAATTCTACTCCAAAAATCAGCCTTACCACATCATCCTGGAGGGCAATGAGTCCTGTTGCTATAGCAAGTATAAGGAATCCCCAGAATATAAAGAAATGCATCCAGCCAGGGTATGCTTCTCTCAAAATCGATTTATGAAAAATACCATTGCTGATAAAGCAGCCAATTCTTTCTCCCAGCCTCTTTGTGAAATTGATCGGAGAAGGTTTTCCCATCTTCCACATGGCGTATCTTTTTTTTAATCCGTATATAAGAGCAATAAAGGTTATTACCATCAGGGCATAAGTAATCCATCTTGCCCCGCCACCAACATTCCAGAAAATAATCCTTCCGACCTCGTCCATATACCAGCCTCCTACGATGCTATTTTTGTACATTTTGTATTATTTTTCACAAGTGAATATAAAACAAAAAAGGATTTAAAATCAATAAAAATGTATTTTCCTGCCTGCAACAAAATGTTGTTGAGTGAAATAATGGTTTTTGCATTAAAAAATGAAAAATTATCTTGACACAAATTTGTTTATTTTGGTAAAAGATTATACAAGTATTCAATAGAATAAAGAGTAAGAATAGCTAAGAAAATAAGACGTTAATTAGGGTGGGGTAATGAGAAGGTATATCAGTATTGCAGTCTCAGTATTGTTTCTTCTTATCACAGTATCAAACAATGCGTTTTCAACCCCTACAGCAAACAATGTAAAGCAGAAAAATAATCAACAAACCGTAACGAAAAATAATCAAACATCCCCTGAAAAATCCAAGAGCCTCTCCAGTGTAAAACCAAAAAAGGCAAAAATAGGCAAGCGGTCTGTCGGAAAGCACACTAAAACTACCGGCAAGACAAGGAAAGAAATCAACAACAGCAGGCAAAACGAGATTGAAGTTACAGAGAATGACGGTGAATTTATAGAATACAGAACAAAAAAAGGCGATACCATCGATAAAATAGCAAAGATGTTCAATATTGATAAAGACGATATTCTTGAAGCAAACAATCTGACAGGCAAAAAACTATCCCCCAGGAAAGTCATACTGATACCCAAGGTAATGGAAGAAGAAAAAGATGATGAATTCATAACCCTTACAAACAAGCATTTAAAGCCATGGAAAAACAACGAAGAAAAATACATGCTTGTAAAAGTTGCAAAAAGTTTCATGGGTGCTCCCTACAAGTACGGTGGAAATAGCGTCAGAGGTCTTGACTGTTCTGCTTTCGCAAAAAAGATTTATGATATATTCGATGTCCAGATCCCAAGAAGTGCCCGGGATCAATTCAAAACGGGCATGAAAATAAATAAAGACGATCTGCTAATTGGAGATCTGGTGTTTTTCAGGACAAAGAGATACATAAAATACCCGACCCATGTGGGCATATTCATCGGCGATGGCAATTTTATCCATTCTTCATCCGGGCACAATAGAATAGGGGTAAAAATAGACTCTCTATCATCGGATTTTTATTCAAAAACTTACGTTGGTGCCGTAAGAGTAAAACAGTCGTCAGACGAGAGCGCCGAAACACCAAAAACCATTGAGAATGCATCAAACAACTCGTAATATGTGAATAAGCGCTTAATATTATTAATTATTTCTTTTCTTATCCATTTGTCAGGATACTTTTTTCTATTTTACAGAATTGAACCCCTCCAATACTTCTCTTACATCATATTATGGTGGTCTTACATAATATTTATGGATGTGCTGGTCTCATTTAAAAATAATAAATATCTTGTTTTAAACAAACACCTCCCCTTTTTGATCATCATCTCCTGCGGCTTCTGGTGTATCTTTGAGGTTATCAATATCAGGATTCAGAACTGGTTTTATATAAATCTCCCGTCGGATATATATCAACGGTATACAGGTTATCTCCTTGCATATGGGACTGTAATCCCGGCAATATATGTAACTAAAAATCTCATTTACAGCTTTATTAGCGAAATAAAAATAAAAGCTATCCGAATAAAAAACTACCCCGCTTATTCAATGATGCTCGGAGTAATAACAATACTGTTAACATGCATATACCCCGTATATTTTTTTTCTTTTGCGTGGGTATTCCTTGCTCTCATACTCGACGGTTACAACTATTTAAAGGGTTATGCTTCATTCATGAAGGATTTTGAAAAGGGTCTTGCGGGTAACTTTATTGCAACGGCACTATCAGGGCTTTTATGCGGCATTCTGTGGGAGACATGGAATTTCTGGTCTGTCTCGAAGTGGGTTTATACGGTACCTTTTTTTGAAAACTTGAAGCTCTTTGAGATGCCTGTCCCAGGTTACATCGGATTTTTGGTTTTTAGTTTTGAGGTTGTCGCGTTTTTAAATTTTTTGGAGGGGGTGCGTCTGCGACGGAGAGGCGCCATCATTGCTGCATTATCCTGCTTTATTTTTTCTGCCTTTTCATTTGTTATGATAGACAGGCATACGGTCTTCTCTTACGCAACGAAGGTTGAAAAACTCAACTTTATCGAAAAAGAAAAACTTGATTACTTTATTGCCAAAGGGGCTAAAACAAGTTACGGAATCGATCAGAACCTCCTCGATAAAAACGAGAGAGATAAAATAAATCTGCTTCACCTGAAAGGCATGGGCATGGAGAATTTTTTAAAACTGCAACAACATGGAATAAACAATATCAACGACCTTTCAATGCTTGACGATAGGGCGCTTTCCAATATTTCCCACGAAGGGAATCTCAGAAGGATGCGGGTGTATATTAGGGCGGCAAAAAATGCAGCAGGCAGCAGCAATTAGGTCTTCATAATTTCGACAGTATTTAAGATGCCGGGGAGTATCCGAGGTCCAGTATCATCTCCATATCAAGCGTTGCGTCCCTGCCGAGCGTTGTCAGGTAATTGCCTGTCATCAGAGAATTGCAGCCTGCAACAATACCAAGCGGTAAAAGCTGACGTAAATTTTTTTCTTTCCCTCCGCACAACTTAATATCCTTATCAGGAAGTATAAACCTGTAAAGAGCGATGGTGATGAGAATTTCAATCGGTGAAAGAGGGGGTATATCAGCAAGCGGCGTGCCCTGAATCGGGTTTAAAATGTTTATCGGTACGGAATCAACATCCATCTCTTTTAATGTAAAGGCAAGCTCAATTCTCTGCTCCATTGTTTCTCCAAGACCGATTATCCCTCCGCAGCATGTAGAGAGCCCTGCTTTTTTTGCATTCCTTATCGTTTCTATATCCTCTTCGTAATCATGGGTAGTGCAGATATTGTTAAAGTTACTCCTTGCCGTTTCAAGGTTATGGTGATACCGGCAGAGTCCTGCTTCTCTGAGCCTTTGCGCCCTTTCAAAGTCGAGCATGCCGAGAGAACCGCAGGGTTTGATGCCTATTTTATTAATTGCTTTTACCGCATATTCAATCTCATCCCATTCTTCTTGAGTTGCAATCTTTGTCCCGCTTGTTACAATCCCGAAGAAATGGGCGCCGTATGCATTTGCCTGTCTTGCCTTTTCGATCATCTCCTCTTTTGATATGAGGGGATATACTTCGGCATTTGTATAATGGTGTGCAGACTGTGCACAGAATTTACAGTTTTCAGGGCACAATCCTGACTTTGCGTTTACGATACAGCAAAAGGACACCGCGTTTCCTTTGAAATGATCCCTTATCTCTGATGCATATCCCATGAGCATAAAAGGTTTTTTCCTGCCAATATCGTAAAGTCTCAATGCGCTGTCAAGGTCAATCCCTCTCATCGCAATAGATTTTTCCTGTATTTGTTTAAACTCTGAATTCATTTGCATCCTCCGAATAAAAATCTGCACTTATTACAAACAGAACGGACATGAGTTGTCAACTACATTATTAAATCAGTTGACGCCACCATCAGCATTTTTAACTGAAGCATGGCATTACAGACCAGGATAATTGATTACCATTTCCGGCCCTTTGAATGGCAGCTTGCAGGAGACGACCCATTCCTATACCGGTATGTCGAGAAACCGATGACGAAGCCAACGATGATAGCACTTTGATTTGGAATTGGAATCAGTTGAAAATACAGGTGACATTCTGTTATGCTTATCTGTTATGAAACCGGTTACATATTATAATACTAACGATCACAACGACAGGGCCACCTTTGAAGATGCACTCCTGAAAGGCATGGCCTCTAATTATGGTCTGTATATGATCCCGCGAGACGAAATTCCCCTTGTCTCTCCTGAAATAATAGCCAACATGAAGTACATGTCTTATGCTGAAATAGCCTTTGAAGTGTTGAATCTGTACCTTGCCTCTGAAATACCGGCAGACGCATTAAAGACAATTCTCGACGATGCCTACCGGGCCGATAAAATAACGACTGATGTACAGTACATTACCGGCAGGACATATATTATGTGGCTGACGCAGGGGCCCACATATTCTTTTAAGGACTATGCCGCACGCTTTTTCGGGAGGATGCTCAGCTATTTCCTCGGCAAAAAGGGTTTAAAGAGGGTAGTTGTTGTTGCAACGAGCGGTGATACCGGCGGTGCAGTGGCTGATGCACTCTATGGCCTTGAACGTATTGATAATATAGTGTTTTATCCCAAAGGGTCGATCAGCGGCGGTCAGAGAAGACAGATGACCACGCTGGGTGATAACATATATGCCTTTGAAGTGAATGGGGATTTTGATGTTTGCCAGGCCCTGGCAAAGCATATCCTTGGTGATAAGGATTTAGCTCAGGAAGTCTTTGGAGACCCCGAAAGGTTTACCTCGGCAAACTCGATAAGCCTCGGGAGGCTCCTGCCCCAGGCAGTGTATCCTTTTTTTGCCTATTCAAGAATTTCTGAAAAGGATGAAGGATTTATCGCAAGCGTTCCATCGGGGAATTTCGGCGATATGATGGGAACCGTTGTTGCAAAACAGATGGGGCTTCCGGTATCGAAGATCATCTGCGGGGTAAACGAGAATACTGAGTTTCCTGATTTCCTTAAAAGCGGTCAATATATGGTAAAACCGTCAATAAAAGCGCCCTCTTCTGCCATGATAGTGTCTCACCCAAGCAACATTGCGAGGTTGATAGATTTCTACGGGGGGCATATGTATGACGAAAGAGACCCTGTTGCCGGACAGGTAATAAGGCCGGGTATTATTGACAGGATGCCGGATATGGATCAAATGAGGAGGGATATATTCTCTATCGGCATAACCAACTCCCAGCACTATGAGACAATGAAGGATGTTTATGACGGGCACCATGTTGTTCTTGACCCTCACGGAGCAGTGGGCTGGAGGACGCTTGAGATATTTCTGCATGGAAAGCACGATAAGGCTTCGGTGATTTATGAGACAGCAGACCCCGGCAAGTTTCCGGATGACGTAAAAGAAGCCATCGGCATAGTCCCGGAACCCCCACCCGGCATGAAGACACAGGCAGGATTGACAGAAAGGATTTATAGTATTGAAAACAGACCTGAGTCAACACCGCAGGGTATGGGTTTGAGTAACAGTCAGGTTGAAGAGGCAAAGCAGAAGATAAGGGAGATATTTAAGAAAAAAAGATGAAGAACATTCTATCATGGCAGGTTTTTAATACCGGCAACCAAAAACCCTCTGCCGGACAATTCAGTCTTTCTTTGGTTTTCATTTTACCGGTTTTGATATTGACGATGTTCTTTGCCGCCTCCTGCGAACTTACCGATGACTTTAAGGCAATACAAGCGGAAGAGCTGAAAAAGATGATGGATGAAAAAGTTCCTTTTCTTTTAGTGGACAACAGGAGCGAATATGAATATAGAGATGTCCGCATACCGGGGGCAATTAACATACCCCAGGAACGATTCAGGTTTCTTGATAGGCTGCTGCCGAAAGACAAAACGTTTACCATTGTGTTCTATTGCAGGGGAGGCGGGTGAGCCCCGAGCGTAAACGCTGCGGTCGCAGCCAAAAAACTCGGATATACGAATATTTATGTTTACCTTGGAGGTTTTCCTGACTGGGCAAGGAAGGGATACCTTGCGGAAAAATAGATTTATACCAATTTGCCTTCAATCATATAACTTCGTTAACTCGTCGTCGCACTCCTCGTCGTACTAGTAGTACGCCTGCGTCGGCTTCTCCTCGTTGCCTCGTGCTATCTATGAATCCAAATTGGTATTATTGCTTTAGCTACTTCATTTGTATATTCCTTGCTTTCTCCAGCCTCGTTTGATACCATTTAAAAAAACACAAAGGATAGTTTACTGTGACCATCGACGTGCGCATCATGGAAATCATGGCGAATATAAAGCCTTTACCGGGGGAAATGCCATGACAACGGGTAAGGATAAGATAGTGGATGGGGCAATTACGCTGGATGTTCGTCTTGAAGGTGAAACGGTGTGGCTTACACAGAAACAGATGGCAATGCTCTTGGACACGGAGCGAAGCGTAATTACAAAACATCTCAGAAATATTTTTAAGTCCGGTGAGTTATATGAAAAATCAGTATGTGCAAAATTTGCACATACTGCCGAGGATGGCAAGGTATATCAAACGGCCTTTTACAATCTCGACGCCATTATTTCTGTCGGCTACCGGGTCAATTCAAGTGAATTCCACTTCAAAGTGCAACACAACCTCATAGGGCCTGACAGAACACCTCATAGGGCGTGTAGTACTTAAGACATTTCATGAGGTTTCCATGCTTTCGTTCACATTGAATGAAAAAAAGGTTCAATGCTCCAAACCAAGGCCAGTATAGGATTTGCAGAGCATTATGCTTTTTGGCTTAATGCTGAAAAACGGGGTCTCATTTCCATAGTATCTCTTCAATAATCTTATCTTTAAGGGCTTTTTTTGATCCACGGTGAACCCTCACCAATTCTTTGAGATAAGCAAAACATCCGTCAAGAGAATTTGTCGTGTTCGGCATATTGAGCTCAGGATACTTCTCGTAAGTAAACAGATAAGGAAGATTTACTTTTAAGCTCCTGTAAGCCGAGCGAAGCCGTTTGTGGGTGTAGTGCCACCTTCCCGTCACAAGATCAATCGTTCTCTCCCTGATAAAAAAGCGCCATCGGTCATGCCAAGTGTCGAGAGCTGCGGTAAAATCCTTCTCATTCGTCGCGCAGAGGACCTTGGTAAGCTTTTTCAGTTCGATACTTGCCTCTAATTTTGGGTTGTTCGTAAGATAGCGGTTCATGATCTGTTTCTGGTGGAAGTGGCACATCTGAACAGGGATATCGGAAAAGAGCTGTCTTACTCCAGGCCTGCCATCAAGGACGATTGCTTTTATAGCATATCCCATATCCTCCAATGTTCTTCTTCCATGCCAGTATGCATCGATGGATTCACTTTTGACTTCCTTGACATAGAGGTTCTTCTTCAGATGCAGTGCCCGTATGACCATTATGCCAAAGCTCCTTTTGAAGAATGTAACATCAGCTATTGCAACAACAGGTTGAGGGCTATGACAATGTTCCTTCACCGGAGCTTTTCGTATATGGTCCCTTATCCAGTCTTTCCCTCTGCTGTACTTTTCTGATAGCTGACGTATTGTCTGCCGCTGATATACATACTCGTTCCAGATGATGCGATCTAACCGTTGTTGCCGGGGATTGTTTTGGAATTGTTTTCCACAGGATCTACACAGGTATCTTTGCCTATGTTTGTTATAAAAGCCTTTCTTTTTTGTGTTCTTTGAGCCGCAATAGGGACAGTTTTTTTACCCATTTTTTCAGCCTCTTAAATTTATTATAGTGTAACATACTGATACTATAGCAATTAAAGGCTATTTTAGACCCCGTTTTTCAGCATTAAGCCTGCTTTTTCTAAAACTGTTTTAGAAAAAGTTTGTGCAAGCCTTACTGATAATCTTACATGAAGGGCATTGATCATTTGTTTTCTGTCCTAAAATATCCGGTTTCAACGATTGACATAAAACGGCGCACGTTGCTTTATCGCTTACGTCCGTGTTGGTGGATGGGTTGGAGTCATACGGTTCATGGAACTACTCATTCAATCTTTGCGCCCCTCTCGGCCAATAGTTCTCTCAGCACCGACCGATGGCAGCGTGCTTCATCCTCGCAGTAGCATCCGACAGAGAAATTGCTCTGATGTGAAAGTACTGCCAACAGATCAAGTGTTCGGCTGATTTCCGTGGTTGCCATCTCGGCTCGATATTTCTTGACGAAAGCAGCCCACTGGGCGGGCGTATTTGCCTCTTGCCCAAGCTTCATGGTTTCAGCGCTCGGAGCGAGATTTGGAAACCACACGTCGTACCAATTTTGTGATACGAACTCGGGTTTTGGCACCCCCCTTGGCGGACGACGCACAGTTCCAATGCGAGTGCCCTCGCCTTCGTTTCGCGCTGTGCCTAACATGACGATTCTAATGGCCATTGCTGCCTCCTGCTAATGAATGTGTACAAAAGTGTTACCCATGTCCCCAGAATAATCTGTTACCTATGTCCCCGTTCGGTCCCCCAATCATATGTTATTGCGCCTTGTTTGCAAACATCAACACAGGTGCCACAGAGAATGCATTCCGCATTTTCCATACTTTTGTTATTAACCATTTCCTCTACCGGAAGGCTCATCGGACAGTGTTCAGTACAGGCGTGACAATGCTTACAGGCTTCATGGTTTGACTTTAATTGC
>JAPLKC010000103.1 GCA_026388255.1 Pseudomonadota bacterium
TACCATCTACCCCATATTTCTGAAAAGGGGGTAGGTCTTCACTACAGCGGTTTTAGGGGGTAACTGGCTTGTAACCCATTGAAACTACATGACCAGAAAAATGAAATTAACGATTTTTAGGGTCGAATCCGCTAAGTCGGGTTAGGTCGATCATCCATATTACTCATTGTGCACCGTCATCCTTCGATCAATCCTGAATGCCTTTGCCCTCTCCGTTGTCGTAACCGCATACATATGCCCTACATCATTCACCAAAGCAGTGGCAGTCATCCAAACCTCCACGACAGTGCCATCTTTGGTAATCCGTTGCGTGTTATACGGCTCCAGAATTTCAGCCAAGCTAAGCTGATGTACCTTAGCCAA
Organism: Pseudomonadota bacterium; assembly: GCA_026388255.1. Taxonomy (NCBI): domain Bacteria; kingdom Pseudomonadati; phylum Pseudomonadota; species Pseudomonadota bacterium. The sequence goes on from JAPLKC010000103.1 coordinate 364, forward strand.
TGCGTCCTCCCGGAGCCCCTTTGGGATCAGGTCACGGATATTCATGGAGAGCGCCTCGCTTTCGCTCCAGCCGTACATCTTCTCCGCCGCCGGATTCCAGCCCAGGATACGGCCATCCAGGTCCTGCACGGTGATTGCATCGTACGCGTCGCGCACTACCACGGCCAGCCGGTGCTGCTCATTGGCTTTCCGCAACGCTTCCTGCGTCCTTTTCATCTCAGTGATGTCAAAAAAGGTGATCACCGCACCTTCGATCACGTTGTCCATCGTGCGGTAGGGCAGAATGCGCATTTCGTACCACTCGCCCGCCTGGGTCCGGACTTCACACTCTTTGGGGATCAGGGTGCTGAGTACTGCCTGAGTGTCCGCCACAAGACGGTCGTAGCCCGCCAGGTTGGAGACAATGTGGCCCACGGGCCGCCCTATGTCGCTCAGGATCAGGTTGACAATCCGCGAAACAGCGGGGGTGAAGCGCAGAATGTGCAGCTTGTGATCTACAAAGATGGTGCCGATGCCCGTGCCGGCCAGGAGATTGTTCATGTCATTGTTGGCACGGGACAGGTCTGCCATCTTGGTGTTCAGCTCAGCGTTGACTGTTGCCAGTTCCTCGTTGAGCGACTGCAATTCCTCCTTGGAGGTCTCAAGTTCTTCGTTGGTGGATTGCAATTCTTCGTTGACCGACTGCATCTCCTCATTGGAGGATTTGAGTTCTTCGTTGGAGGTCTCCAGCTCTTCGTTGGCAGCCTTTAGATATTCTTCCTTGGCCCACAGTTCCTTTTTGAGCACAATGACCCGTGCGTCAACATCAATGCCATGGCCGTCCGCCATTGCACCGGCTTGCAGGGCGGCTGCCTGCTGCATCTCCTCGGGGTCAAAGGGCGGGGCTTGCTCCAGGATAACCAGATAGAGGGGCGCTTCAGGCGTTGCGGCAGGGCCTGTTGTTACCGGGCAGACCGTCAGATTGACTATGGTGAAGTCGCCGTTGGTTCTAACGCGCAGGCCCGGACAGCGCACGATTTCATGTATCCCCACTGCTTTGTGCAAGGCTGTGGTCAGGTCGCGTCGCAGTCCTTCCCGGGCCATCTTGAGGATGTTGTTGATGCCCGCCTCGCCCGGGCTCAGTTCCAGGTACAGGCCGGTGCGGCCATGGAGGTAGAGGATGTCGCCATAACCGTTGACGAGCGCGCCCGTCGGGGCGACCTGCTGCAAGAGCGCCTGTTCGGTCAGCTCCCGTAGCGGCGCCTTCTTGAGACCGGCTGTCTTTCCTGCGGTCCGGGGGAGCACCACATCTATCGCAGTCAAGGGCGGCAGAAACCGGCCCATAGCCGCACGTTGCGTACCGTGGATGTCTTCCCTGCGCTGATAGAGCTTCAATTTGTGGTCCATTGTCGCAAAGAGGTCCATAAATTCGCCCACGGTCTCGGAAGTGCCCAGGAAGAGAAAACCGCCCGGGGACAGGGCATAATAAAACATGGGGATGAGCTTGTTCTGCAATGCCCCGTTCAGATAGATCAGGAGGTTGCGGCAACTGATGAGGTCGATCCTGGAAAAGGGCGGGTTTTTGATCACATTCTGGTCGGAAAAGACCAGCATGTCGCGGATGCCTTTATGGATGCGGTAGGCGCCGCCGCCGGGCTCGGCAATGAAAAAACGCGTCAGGCGCTCTTGTGAGATGTCAGCGGCGATGCCGGCCGGATAGATGCCGGCCCGGGCCGTGGCAATTGCATGGCTGTCAATGTCGGTGGCAAAGACCTGCACCTTGTAACTCTGCTTCATCGCCTCCTGACGTTCAGCGAGGAGGATGGCGAGGGAATAGGCTTCCTCGCCGGTGGAGCAGCCCGGTACCCAGACGCGTATTACCGCGTCCGCAGGTTTGCCTGCAAAGAGCTTCGGGATGATCTGCTCCTCGAGGGCACGGAAGGCCTCGGGGTCGCGGAAAAAGCTGGTGACCCCTATCAGAAAATCGCGAAAGAGCGCTTCTACTTCTGCCGGTGTCTGCTGCAGATACCTGATATACCCGTCCATGGTTTCAATCTGGTGGACGGCCATGCGCCGTTCGATGCGGCGGTTAACTGTACTCTGCTTGTACTGGGAAAAGTCGTGGCCGGTCTGGGCACGGAGCAGGATGAAGACCTTTTTCAGTGTGTTCTCGGGCGCCGGGCCGGTGGCGGGCCGGGGGGGCTTGCCGAAGGCATGGGCTACATAAGCGATGAGCTGGGCGGGCATCTCCGCCGGCGGCAGCTCGTAGTCCACCAGGCCGGTAGCAATGGCGCTCCGCGGCATGCCGTTGTACTCCGTGGATGCGGGGTTCTGGACCATGACCATGCCGCCCGCGCCTTTAATAGCCCGCAATCCTGCAGTGCCGTCGCTGCCCGTGCCGGAGAGGACGATGCAGATGGCCCGCTCATGCTGGTCCTGGGCAAGGGAACGGAAGAAGAAGTCAATGGGCAGGCGCTGCCCGCGGGGCGCGCCGGGCTCCAGCAATTGGAGGGCGTTGTTGAGAAACGCCATGTCGTGGTTTGGGGGGATGATATAGGCGCAGTTGGGCTTAACCTTCATCCCGTCTTCGACCTCAAAGACCTCCATGTGTGTGTAGCGCCTGAGGCGCCAGATGCTGCACCAGGACAAAGGCCATCCCGGGATCAATGTCAGCGGGCATACCGGAGAAGAAGGCCTCGAAGGCCGCCAGCCCCCCGGCGGATGCGCCTATGCCCACGATGGGAAAAGCGCCTTCAGAAATGGTATGCTCATCTGCCTCCGTCGGAGTCTCAACCGCCTCGCTTACCCTGGAATCAAGCGTTACTATTGATTCTTTTGGCTTGCTTCTTTTTCTTGCTTTTATCATAATTGTTCCCTCCCTTCGGATTGCTGATTTCTGATAGTGACCAGTTAAAGACATCTTATCAAGCTCATTTAAAATAACCAGGGGTGTAGAAGGAATTGCTATCTTGCAGCGTAGGCTTATAAGTCTCGGATGACGGATTCGGGATTCTGTTTCCGCTTTGTCAACATTATTTATCTCTGTCATATCCTGACTCCTCTCAATTCTCGCACCTCGCAAAAGGCGAAAAAGATTCGGGGGGGGGGGGGGGGGATGAAGAAAAACACATTATTTTATCTCCATCAATATATCTATATTTGATTATAGCAGAGAAACATCGAAAAAACACAAGAGATATTTATTGCCATGCGAAAGTGAGTATAATTCCTATTTCGTCAAAACTGTTGCTTCAGGAAGAACACCCAGACTGTGCAGAATCAGAAAACGAGCTATCAGGCACTTGCTCATTTCATCGCGGTATTCAATTAGCTATCTCGAATGCGCATGGTATAGAAAAGATATTTGCAACGGTTGATATCTTCTTTCTTCTCATTCCCCAAACAACATCTCATCAGTGATTGCAGACAATAAACACTTATTCTCAAAATCATCCTCTTCTACAAGTTCATAAGGATCACCTTTTGCTATACCAGATCTTTCCAAGGCATCAACAAGGTCAAAGGCATCAACTGTCCGGCTTTCCAGATTGTTTATTTTAAAGGTATATTGTGGCATGATAACCCTCCTTTATAAATAAGTATAGCAGATAAGAGTGACAACAGTATGTCACCGATACAAAATTATTTTTATGTAACATTGCTGATTGATTTCCATTCATAACATTTTGTATTTGTGGTAAATTATGGCTCATAGATGTTTTTCGATTTGACAGTGGTGTAATTATAACCAGGAGGAGCAATCATGATCCCCAAGGAAGAGCTTGAAAAGGCAGTCGAGATAGCACGGAAATATAGAGTTAGAAAACTCTATTTAATAGGTTCATCGCTAAGTAAAGCTCCCGTAGATGTAAATGATTATGATTTTGCGGTCAGCGGTGTTCCAAAAGGTAATTTCTTTAAATTCTATGGAGAACTATTCAGATCAATGTCAAAAAACGTGGATTTGATAGACCTTTCCGGCAGCATGACTAAATTCAAGAAGATTATCATGAACGAAGGGAAGATCATCTATGACAAAACAGCAGCTTAGAAAATATTGCGAAGCTGAGTTTGACAATATTGATGTTGTCATCTCTGAAATTTTTATTGTGGTAGTCCCTGACAAAACAGAATATTCAACGGCAGAACTTGCAGCAATCGCTACTTTTATCCACAACTTTTACAATGGCATTGAAAACATACTGAAAAGAATACTTATTTATGAAAAAAACGAAATCAAGGAAACCTCAACCTGGCACAAACATCTATTAAAATCCTCGGCTGAAAAAGGCATTTTGTCTGATGAACTATATAATGATTTGTCGAACTATCTTTCCTTCAGGCATTTTTTTATTCATTCTTACGGTTTTCCCTTACGTTGGGATGAATTAAAACCGCTTGTTGATGGGATACATAGTGAGCTGGACTTGTTCAAGAATTCAGTAAAGGGATATATCGACAGCCTTTTGTAGCCATATAGAATGCTTATTAAATTGAAAGGGCAAAGAGTCTTCTTCACCCTTTGCCCCATCTTGTTTTCCCTTTAATACTACCTTCACTCTCAGGCTGAACTCTGTTGCATCTCACCAGTATTCAGTAACCTTCTCTCCAGGTCTTTTTCAGTGCATCTACCGTAGAATCTTTCTCCATTCCTTCTTCTTTTTTTATTGATTGGTTTTTGAGCAAGATAATCGCCAATAAGATACATATTGTTAATCTTGCGTCCTTCCTCAATTTTATTTGACAGATGCCTGTATTGTTTCTCTGTGAATAATCCGTCCTGATAAACAGTGTTGGTGAACTCCTTAACCGTGTCGAAGGACGATTCCCCGTAACCCCATTTCCAGACTTTTTCTTTGTAAATAATGCTCCCGAACTTCTCATTGGAACCAAGATACCAGAGGTTATAGTCACCCTTCATAGGCAGGCAGCATTCAGCGTCTTTTAATAGGAAATTATAAATTTCCTTTCCGGTGGCGTATCTGTCGATCATCTCATGGCTAAAATTCTCTGTGTAGATTTTGCAGTAAATGCTGATATAGACTTTTTTGTTGTATCTGTTCATTGGTTCCCCATCCTTGAATAAGTCAGGGAAGGTCTTTATGCACCTTCCCCTTTTGTTATTATTGAGTTTGACTCTGTTCACATGATTTCGTAAGCTGTGCTATTTGTTGCCTCCTCATAAAGTAAGTTATTTTGAGCACTGCCAATTCTTTTGTTATTTCAATTGCCGCCTTTTTTATCAGCCTGTTCTTTTTGAAGATGCTCACCACATGTTTCAGAGGTTTTCTGTTTTCCACAGGTACGGTTAGATAAGGTATGATCCTTGCTTCATCAATATCCATTCCCTTTAAAGGCCTAACACCACAGATGATGAATGATGCATTTCGCCAGGTTATTAGGATATTTGATCAATACGGAACAAAAACAGTAGCTTGCGAAAGGATATCTTTCTGGAGGAACAGTTTATCTACAATGTGGATACTAGGACAAAAAACTTAAAGAAAAGAAGAGGTGATATTACTGAATATTTTTTGGCTCAGGTATGGAGTTTTCTCTGCCGAAAGGTATGGAATTTTTGTTGACTTTAAAGGGAGATAAAATTTCTTGACATTTCTCCCCACTATAGAATAAACTTTTCAAGTTACAGTATCTTCAGTAGAATTTCGAAATATATTTTTCAATTCCTCTCAAGCAGAGGAGTACGATTAGACAAATTTTCAATTACATCATTTATAATATGGTCAAGGTTTATCTAATAATGGACACCTTGTTCCGCAAAGTATGCCGCCGCATTCGTGGGCAACTAAAATACTCAACATTTAGCAAGTTCTCAATATAATTTTCACCTTTAATTAATCAGGGAGCATAAGACAATATGTAGGGTACGCCCTTCTTCATCAACAAAAACATACCCTTTGACGGCACACAACATGCTGTCAAAAGAACTCATCATTCTTCTCCACGCATTTTGTGTTCAAGCGTTATCTGTTCGTAACATTGGCGCAAATAGGAGAAGGTAATCTTTGATTTATGATATTTTTCAAGGTACTTGGCTATTTCCCTCCACCCCAGCTCCTTCTCCCTGAGCTGCGTTATGAGGGCATAGTACCGTAATTCAATGAGATCTTTGATCCTGCTTGTCTTTTTCTTCTTCGCAGCCATGATTCTGCCCGCCCTCATGTCCCTGATCTTCTCCATGCCGGCTCCGACATACTCTCCTGTCTCGATACGCTTCATCTTTCTCAAAGCCAGGACAAGCATGGCATAGGTAAACTCTGCCTGTTTTTCTTTGATTCTTTGTCCTGTTTTCATCTGTCGCATAAGGTCTGTCTGGATCTTGTGGGCCTCTATTCTGACAGGTTCGGGCAGCCTGGCATAGTAGTTGATCAAGGACCGGCGTTCTGTATCTGAGAGGCCGGTGATCTCATAGATATAATTCAGATCATAGTCGTACATGTTTATACCTCCTTGACGTGTAGTTTATGTGTGTATTACACACTTGTCAAGATATTAGGTATAAACATGTACAGAAGGCACATTGCCAACAATCAAAATACATAACCTAAACTGTCCTTCTCCGAAGAACAGCGAAAATTAATTACACACCTGAAATACTCGGTGCGATTAAAACATATAGCCATATGCTTGTTTCTTCACGGTCTTCAACAGTGGCTATTCCAATGAAAAAAGACCATCAAGTGTTACGCGAACACACCAAAAAAAGTTCGGATGTATTTAACCAGAGTTTGTCCTGTAGACCGAGGGGTAAAGAAATATCGGTTAAAAAACTTAAGGAGGCAACCATGCGTGGAAGTATACATTATCAAATCTTAGCAGTATTCAACGAGTCAGGTATTTTTGTTCCGGGTCAAAGTAAGCACTGTGCGAAGCAGTTAGCCAGATCAAAAGGAAACAGAGGCTCACATGACGTATCAAAACAAATAGGGATATTCAGCTATGCAACAGCCGGAGCTTATCTGGATATATGGCACCAATGTGCATCATATATACGGCATTCCCACGGCGTAAAAAAAATCGAGAATATAACCCCAGACCATATCAAGGACTACCTGTGCCAAAAAATTGAACGGCAGGTGGCATATAGTACATTCCAGTTAGAATCTTCCGCCCTGCAAAAATTCGAACGGGCATTGAATCTCTTTTCTTTCAAGCATGGCCTGGGTGTTATGTATTGTTTTGATTCTGCCATCAATGAGGCATCAGAGATTGCCCGGAAGACACTGATTAAAAAGGAACATGCACGTGCCTACCGGAACCCCTATGCCATTATTAATGCACTGGACGGTATGCAAAAGCTATGTGGTCTCATCCAGGTTCAAGGAGGAGCGCGTATCCACGAGGTCTCGCTGCTAAAAGAAAGCCAGATGAGAGGAATGGATATTGATACCATAACACAGGAGCCGAGAGGTGTTATCCATTTGATGAACACGAAGGGAGGGCTTCCAAGGGATATCCGGATACTGCCGGAAACATATGATGAACTGCGGGGCTCCATATCAGATCGAGGTTTATTCTCGATCGATGTGAATTCTTACCGGCGTGCACTTATGACGGCTGCCTCCCAAACCGGCCAAACCTATCAGAGCACCCACGGCTTCAGGTGGAACTATGCCCATACGAGATTCAAGAAGTGCATGGACAAAGGCTTCACTTATGAGGAAGCTCTCACAATTGTAAGCAAGGAAATGGGGCACAGAAGGAGTTTTATTACCCTGCACTATCTTGTGCCTACGGTGGAGTAAAATGAGATGCGGAATGTTCCACGGGTGTATCGTGGCATTGATGACAGAACTGTTGGCCGGCAAATATATAACACATTCCACTGAAACCTCATCAGGGTGAAACACATGGAAAAAGGATTTCTCACAATTGAAGAGGTATCTCAGTACCTCAGTGTCAAGATCAGTACTCTTTATGCAAGGGTATCTGAGATACCTCATTACAAGGTGGGAAGCTTACTGAGGTTTAAGAAAGAGGACATAGATGCATGGATGGAATCAAAGAGACAGCCATCAGTAAAGACAATCGCAAGAACCAATAGAAAAGAGACGAATCACAGAAAACTTAATGAGCAGGAAAAAGGGGGTATTACCTCGATCGTTAGAAAGGCAATTGACGAGGCGCATGGCAAAGGTTATAATTTTGCCGGGAAATCAGACCATGTTAAGGGCCTTCGGAAAGGAGGCAAATAATGGGATTATTTAAAAGAGGCCAAACATGGTGGATCAGTTTTTCACACAATGGGAAACAGGTAAGACATTCAACTGAAACAAATGATAAAAAATTGGCAGAGAAGATTTATCACAAGATTATGACAGAGGTTAATGAAGGGAAGTGGTTTGAGAAGTTGCCCGGAACAACAATGGTGTTTGAGGACTTGATGACAAAATATATGAGGGAACATTCCTCGAAAAACAAGACTCCAAAATCACATGTAAGAGACAGAAGTTTGTCTAACCATCTTATAGAACACTTTGGCGGTCTTACGCTGACACAAATTGTCCCCAGTATCATATCTGAATATAAAAACAAAAGATTAGAGGAAGGGGCAGCTCCCAAAACCGTGGTCAACGAACTCGTGCTTCTCGGCCATGCCTTCAAAATGGCGGTTAATGAGTGGGAATTAATTCACGATAACCCTGTAAAGAAGGTATCAAGACCAGAGGTTAATAACACTATGGATCGATGGCTAACCCATGAAGAAGAAGCAAAACTGCTTGCAGAATCACCGGTATGGCTAAAGGAAATCATTGTGTTAGCGGTAAACACAGGCCTTCGGCAGGGAGAGATATTAAGCCTCAAATGGTCTCAGATAGATATATTCAGGAAAACGCTGTATATATCTGAGCAAAAAAATAAGGAAAAAGATACTTTACCCTTAAACAGAAATGCAATGGAAATTCTCAAGACTCGGATGCGAATAAGGCAACTCGATAACAATTATGTATTCTTCAACGGGCAAGGCAATAAGATTGACGCACGTAACCTTTTGCGCACTTTTTACAGAGTTTGTAAAAATGCCAAAATTGAAAATTTACGATTTCATGATTTGCGTCATACATTTGCCACGAGACTTGTTCAAACGGGTGTTGATCTGTACACCGTTCAAAAGTTAGGAAGATGGAAAGACATCTCGATGATTAAGCGATATGCCCACCATTGCTCTGAAAGTTTGAGACCTGGTGTTGAAAAATTGGATGAATTTATCACAATTTTATCACAATCAAATAAAAAAGGGGTTAGCCAAAATGGCTAACCCCTGGATTTGTTTGGTTGCGGGGACCGGATTTGAACCAGTGACCTTCGGGTTATGAGCCCGACGAGCTACCAAACTGCTCCACCCCGCTGTTCAATGGTATATAAGATAATGGAAATAGTTCCAAAAGTCAATCATATTATATACTCAAAAGTCAATCATATTATATACTTTTTCGTTATACAGGACTGCAAGCTTTTAGTCTCAAAGGATAATTTTGCAAAAAAATAATTTAAAGGCCAATATCCATGGGTCATCCGGCATACAATATGCTATTCCCGGGGCTTACCACTGTGAATCTATTTTACAAAAAGAGAGACTAACCGCTTGCTTTTCATATCAGCAAGCCCTTTATCCGTTATTCTGAAGAAGGGCAGACCTGTAAAGGGTATTGTCTGAACAGTCAGAAAGGGACGTTTTATCAATGACCCTATTGCCTTCATGGCTTCATCGAGGGACTTTATTTTATCCCTAAGCATTTCCATTGGGTCAAGCGGTATAAGCCCGTAAACAGGCATAGGAAATTCGTAGATAACCTTGCCTGCTCTCGATATAACCACCCCACCCTGCACATCTATGAGCCTGTTGACCGCTTCCTTCATATCCAGTTCGCTGCTCCCGATAACAAGGATATTGCATGTATCCCAGATAAGCGTTGTTGCAATCGCACCGTCTTTAATGCCTGTTCCCTTTACAAAACCCTTTCCCATCCGTTTCTTATCATTGCGATGTATCACGGCAGCATATGCAATGTCGTTTTGGAGATCATTTTGTAAAAACCCGTCCTTCACAGTAGCTTCCCACAGTAGTTCTTTTGTGATGGTCTCATTCACAAGCTCTTCCACCCTTACAATATTTTTCGACGGTTTTGCCTTTATTCTGAAATCATCCTCGCTCACCTTCTGGAGGGCAAGGGTATGTTTCATACCTTCAGGGTAATAGCTTGGCTCTATCTTTTCCGTAAAACGGCCATCGGAGAAAACAAGCTTGCCGTTACACATAACCTTTTTAACAGATACCCCCTCTATGCTTTCCAGAAAAAGTATGTCTGCATGCCTTAATGGCGCTATAGCTCCGACAAACCTGAGACCGTAATAGTCTGCCGGATTGATTGTTGTCATCTTAATCGCATCCAGCGGAGAAAAACCGTATGCTATCGCCCGTCTGACAATAGAATCAAGATAACCTTCCTCGATGAGCATAACCGGGTCAAAGACGTCTGAAACAAGGATTACCCTCCTTTTATCGATATTTAAGTCCTTCAGTTTTGAAAGTTCCTTCAACTCCTTCCTTACAAAACCTTCCCTGATCATGACATACACACCAAATCTGAGCTTCTCCAGGGCTTCGTCAAGGGTAACGGATTCGTGGCAGGATGTAATCCCTGTAAGAAGGTATTGGATTAGCTTATCCCTGCGTGCACCCGAGGAATGACCGTCAAGTTTTTTGTTAAGAGACATGGCAAGGGACGCCTGTTTCAGCACCCTATCATCTCCGTCTATAATCCTTGTCCAATAGCCTTCGCCGATACCGACGAAATCATCCCTCTTGAGAAGGGTGTTAAACTCTTTCAGGGTTAAACCGAGACCGCTTTCCATCTTAGGGAAAGGAGGGGTAAGCGGCGGTGCGAGAAAATAACACCTTAACGGATATCCCTTTGTGCTTTCAATGAATGAAAGTACACCATTGATCCCGCAAGCTGTTGCAGCCATTGTCGTTTCTGAAATAACCGTTGTGGTGCCTCCCCTGATTGCGTAAGGAACGAGTTCGCTGAAAGTCAGCATGCTGTCGAGGTGAGTATGCGCGTCAATAAAACCCGGGCAAAGATACAGTCCCTTCGCATCTATTTCCACTGTGCCTTTTGTGACAGGGATTTTTTCATCACTTTCGATAGAGACAATCCAACCGTCTTTAATTGATATGGCAAGACCTTCCTCTATCTCATTGGTAAAAACGTTTATGATTTTCCCGTTCCGGATAACAGTATCAGGAGGCTCAATGCCTTTTGCAACTTCCAGCAATTGCTTCATTAATTCTTTTGTCATGAACTTACCTCTGTTTTTTATTCTGTTTAATCTATGCGGGTAAATTCCCCGCAGCTTGTTGCTAAAACTTCATTTATTTTTTGTTTTGGATATCCTGTTCGCTTGGGGCAGGGCAGTTTACCCTCGGGTTTGTTTATGGGTACTTCCCGCACGTCAAAAACAATTGCCAGCAAACGTCGCATTGTCAAAATATTGTATTCTATCCTGTTTTCACTTTTTTTCGAAGAGTTTTTTGTATTCCCCGTAGCCTTCCTTCTCCAGATCTTCTTTGGAGATAAATCGCAGTGCAACGGAATTCATGCAGTACCTGAGCCCTGTGGGGTTAGGCCCGTCAGGAAACACATGGCCGATATGGGAATCGCCCCGTTTACTTCTCACCTCTGTCCGCACATTGAGCAATCTCCTGTCCTGCCGGGTTGCAATATTGTCCAGTTCGACAGGTTTCGAAAAGCTCGGCCAGCCTGTTCCCGAATCATACTTATCTATGGAACTGAACAATGGTTCTCCAGAAACTATATCGACATATATACCTTCCATTTTGTTTTTGTTATATTCATTCCGGAAAGGCGGTTCAGTTCCTTCATGCTGGGTTACCTCATACTGGAGCGGGGTCAAGATTTTCTTTAAAGTTGCATCGTCAGGCTTTGTAAAATTCTTCCAGTTTGGGGGCTGTCCCTTTTCGGGTTTGGCATCCACCGGATTCTTGCTTAAAGTTTTGACATCCTTTTTTACTTTCATTGTACCTTTATCCTCCTGTTGAGCTGTGCTGCAACCATGGAAACCAAGAATCTGAAGTAGGATTACAATGACTACAACCGGTACTTTCATGCTGCCTCCAATGAAAAGTTGAGCACTTCTCAAATAGTAATCGTAATATAATCACTTGTTAACAAACTGCAAGTAAGCGGAGAATTTCTTTCTGCCCTCTTTTGCAGTAACAGGTTTATCCTGAAAGGGGTCAATTATATGACGGATATCTGTCACATATCAGTAATATACATAATGTAAGTAAACCGCATTTTTTATTTGTTTCACTATACAATGTCATGTAAGCAACAGAGTTCCTACGCTGCTGAAGAGTGCAAATAAGAATTAGAGACATGAAACCGGTTAAATTATATTGGTGTGACAAGGGCACAATTATTGCAAAACATATTTAATAGACATACTTGAAATCCTGCATATAGAGGAGGCGACATGGGACAGAAGGTTTTCAAAAACAATTCTATGATGACTTTTGAAGGGTTTTATCCGACTCGCGAGGCATACGAAAGTTGTCTTTCAGGGCCTTCTCTTAAAGAATCGACCAATGTGCATCAACATACATTTAACACCTTTTGTGCTGGATCTCCAGAATGCCGCCGCCAGGATAAAATCGGACAATCTGTGTGTGAGTTTCAGGATTACTGCAACCACCTTTACTATATCGATGACAGGTGCGACTGTGCGTCCGTTTGGAAGAAAACAGCAGGACTTGTTATACCGATATCCACATAATTAAAAGGTACGGCCTTTATAATCTTCAGCGGTTATTAATTGCTCTCCTTGCCCCACATAACCCCCCTTCAATATAAGCAGTAGAGACGCAAACATTGCGTCTCTACTGCAAAAGCCCTCCATATCCTCAAACAGGCGCCCGGCTAATCATACTTATTAACACCAACAAGTGCGCGCCTGTGGAAATCTATAGATTGTCTTTCGTTGAATATGCTATAAAAAAACATGTTTGTTGACTCCCATTGCCATCTTGAAATGGAAACATTTGAACAAGACAGAGATAAGGTTATAGAAAAAAGCATAGAAGAAGGGCTCGATTATATCCTCACCGTTGGCACTGAGGAACGTTATTTTGAGAGGGTAGTCGAGATCATTGAGAAATACGATAATATATACGGCGCCATCAGCATTCACCCTCATAACAGCAGTGATTACACCGTACTAACGGCAAAGACCATATGTCAATATTTAACGCATAAAAAAATTGTAGCCTATGGAGAAATAGGGCTCGATTTTTTCAGGAATTATTCACCGAGGGATACACAGATTCAGGCTTTCAGAGATCAGTTGATAATGGCAAAAAGTTTGAATATCCCTGTTATAATCCATTCAAGGCATGCCAAAGATGAAACCTTGAGCATATTGCAAGGAGAATATCATGGCAACGCATCAGGGGTCATCCATTGCTATTCCTATGATCTGGATACTGCAAAAAAACTGCTTGATATGGGGTTTTATATTTCCATACCGGGGACAATCACCTATACCAACACGCAAAAAGCAATAGAAGTTGTAAAGAATATCCCTATGGACAGACTCCTTGCTGAAACGGACGCCCCTTTTCTGACACCGGTTCCACAGAGGGGCAAAAGAAATGAGCCTCATTTTGTAAAATATACAATTGCAAGATTGGCACAGATTAAGAATAAGGACATTGAAGATGTTGCATCAAACATACGTGACAATTTTGTGAGACTTTTTTTAGGGCAAAAAAGATAGATTCCAACTGGGTTAAGCTTGTGGAGGGGACAGCATAGGCCAGACTTGTAAGGCAGTTGTTTAGCATGCACAGTATGCGAAGAGTGGGGCCGGGGCACCACACCCGCTTGCGAGTGTCCGAGTTTATATAGCTTCAGTGTACTAAATAGCTCACACAGCGAGCGAGAAGGGTAGGCTCCGGCAGCTTGCTGACGGAGGGGGCGACGCAAGCCCCACTAACAGAAGGAGATAAACATTGAACCCTGCGATTATTATCATTGACATGCTTGAAGGCAATTACGGCAGCGTAAGAACAGGTGAAAAAGAGGAAGAAAAGATCATCCCTCATGTAAAGACCTTTCTCAAGGAATGCAGGGGTATTTCTATACCCGTTATTTTCGCCTGTGACAGTTTTTTGAAGGACGATTTTATTTTTAAAGGGCGGATGAAACCCCATGCCATCAGAGGGACAAAGGGTACTCAGCCGCTATCTGATCTCGATCCGCAGGACACAGATATAGTACTCGAAAAAAGGAGATTCAGTGCCTTTTTTAAGACCGATCTTGACCAGACATTACGTACAATTGGCGTTGATACTGTTGCCATCGGCGGCATTAATACCCATTTTTGTGTGCTTGCAACAGCTTTTGATGCTGTCTGTCATGATTTCCACACAATAATACTTGAAGATATGAGTGCTGCACATAAAAGAGAGATTCACAATAATTTCCTTAATGCCTATAGAAACTCTGCCATATACCCACTTTTCAGGGTAATGACCTCCGGAGAATTTTTAAATGAATTCAGCAACAGCCTCAGCAATGGTAAAAACGTGCTCCCTCCAATATAGACAAAAAACCGGCAGTTGTATATAATTTGGACAAAGAAGAATAAAAGCATGAAGCACAAATTCGATATTTATGATACTCCCAAAAGCTTTATAAACAAGAGGCTGGCTATTGTTATTTTTATTGTTGCAATTGCCCTTACAGTTCTTCTGACGGTTTACAGTTATTTGAAACACCCTGAGCCGATGAAAAACGCATCTTCCGTTGCCACTGATAGCTTGAATATTTTTGCCCCGAAGGAGGGGGTTAAACTTGTACAGAATACATTAGAGGTTAAATTGGGTATATCGGAAAAACAAAAGACTGATGAAATAATGAATGAGCTGAAGAGGCAGAAGTGCGTTCCCGAAAAATTGACTCTTTACGATTTCGCAACAGATGAGGATGGTGTCATGTATTTAAACTTCTCAAAAGAAATCCTGAATGATAAAACTGCAGGGCCGGACCGGGAGATAACCATGGCCTATGCTATCGTAAACACATTCATATCTAACTTTAAAAATATTAATAAAGTTCAGTTGCTTGTTGAAGGACATCCAACAGAAACCATAAACGGTGTAATATATATTTATAAGCCGATTGAGTTTAAAAAAGATTTAATGGAGGACTAAATGATTGACCCGAAGATTATCAGGGAAAAAGTCGGGCTTGTTAAAGAAAGTCTTGAGAAAAGAGGCGCTTCTTTTGATATGGAAAGGCTTCTCGTAACGGATGAAAAGCGCAGAGTACTCATACGGGAATCCGAAAAAATGAAAAATGAAAAAAATGAGCTTTCCAATGAGATAGCAAGATTGAAAAAGTCGGGTTCTATACCCCCGGATAAGATAGACCACCTGAAAGCACTGGGAAAGAATATTGAAAGCATTGAGCAGGATCTGAGAGAAACTGAAAAGGCATGGGATGATATGATACTGGTAATCCCCAATATCCCGCACAACACGGTACCTGTCGGTTCAAGCGAAGAAGATAATAAAGTGGTGAAGGTCTGGGGAGAAAAGCCTGTCTTCACCTTTGAGCCACAGCCCCACTGGGAGATAGGCGAGAAGCTTGACATATTGGATTTTAAAAGGGCGGCGAAGATTACCGGCTCAAGATTTACCCTGTATAAATCCTTTGGTGCGCTTCTTGAGCGCTCTCTCATTAATTTTATGCTTGATCTACACACACGTGAGCACGGGTACACAGAGGTGCTGCCGCCGTTTATGGTAAACCGGGAGGCCATGACCGGAACCGGCCAACTTCCCAAGTTCGAAGAAGAACTTTTTAAACTGGAAGGGCTTGATTATTTCCTTATCCCGACCGCCGAAGTACCTGTGACAAATATATTCAGCAACGAAATCCTGAAGGAAGATACGTTGCCCATCAAATATGTTGCTTACACGCCATGTTTCAGGAAAGAAGCCGGGGCTCACGGCAAGGATACGAGAGGGCTTACCCGCCAGCATCAGTTCAATAAGGTTGAACTTGTCAAGTTTTCTTCGCCTGAAACATCCTATGATGAACTCGAAGGTCTTCTGCTTGATGCAGAAGACGTGTTGAAAAAACTAAACATACACTACAGGGTTTCCGTACTCTGCACAAGCGACCTCGGGTTTTCCTCTGCAAAAACCTATGATATCGAAGTCTGGCTGCCTGGGCAAAATGTTTATAGAGAAATATCATCATGCAGCAATTTTGAAACATTCCAGGCAAGAAGGGCAAAAATCAGATACCGGAAAGATAATGGAAAAACAGAGTTTGTCCATACACTGAACGGCTCCGGCCTTGCCATCGGCAGGACAGTAATGGCGGTAATGGAAAATTACCAGACAGAAGACGGCGCTATTGTAGTCCCTGAAGCGCTAAAGCTGTATGTGAATGGGATACTCAGGTTTCCTTGATCGTTGACAAAAGATCGTCAATCTTCATTAATATGACAGGATCTTCCTCGATTTCCCTGAATTCGGAGAGTATGCTCTTAACATTACCGTTAAGAAGCGAATAAAAAAACTCTATGGCCCGCAATTTCAAATGTCTGTCGCCTATGTCCTTCAAGGTATCCATTATTGCAAAAATTGTCCTCTTTTTCCCGGCAAGCCCCATCCCCCGTATCATAAGGTCTTTTATCTCAAATACATTCTCCCTTTTCAAATGTTCCAGCAAGGGATTTATCATGTCCTTGTCCTGTATTTCAACCAACAGACTTATAGCCTTACTTCTTTTATCCGGGTCCTTAATGTAGAGCAATTTAAGGATAGGCTGAATATCTATCCCCTTACCATCCCTTTTTGCCTTTTCGAAAAATGGTACATAATCCTTTGCCTGAAGGATAATACTTGATAGAATCAGTCCCATCTCTTCTTTTGAAAAGACCAGCTCATCCTTCCATTTTTCAAGAATCTTTAACGCCTCAACATCAAGAAATGCTTCGTTTGCAGTTAAATTTTGGAGTATATTACGTATTTTTCTCTTCTCCTCAAAGGCGTCGAGTCTTAAAACCCTGTTAAGTGGCTCTTTCAGATATCTGCTTGATAAGGCATAGCATGCCTGTCCTGTTGACTCATATTCTATTAATATATCTTTTTCCTTTAAAAGTCCCATATAGCCAAGGATTCTTTTATGAGGTATAGCTGTTTCAGCAAAAACATTTTCAAGGGTATATCTCCTGATGTGCCTGTCATTTTTGTCTGCAAAAATTGCGATTATTCTTCTCAGATCGTCTTCATCTTTCAATTCCTCCAGAATATCTTCCAGCACACTCCATATATTCAAATTCGCCTGGATAAGTTCGCACTCTATAGGTTTGAACCGCTCACCTTCATTCCGGAAAATCTTATTTTCTCCGAACGCATCAATAGCCTTTGCACCTTCTATCGGTTTAATTTCACATATTGCAGACACGTTCGCGTTGCTGAAAAGCGTATTCCATTCGAAGAAGCTTTCTTTGTCACCTGAAATAATCAGGTAAACATTGTCCTGTTCGAAACAAAAATTTATAAATCTGTCGAGTTTCTCCTTTTCGGTTCTATCGAGATATGTATACCTCTCACAATTATCGAGAATGAAAAAGCAGGGGGGACCATCTTTTAAAAATTTATTGCACAGTGAGACAATATCAAGACTGGGATCATTAAGTTGCCCGCGTCGCTTGCACATAATATTCTTGATCTCGCTCACGGGTTTTTCCCACAGTTCACAGTAAAACACATTCGGGCTGATCAAAAGCATTTGAGGAACGATAAAAGACCGCATCACCGTGGTCTTGCCTGTAGTTGTTCCACCGACAGCGACAGCATAGCCAAAATTAAACATCTTGTCTAATATCAGAGAAGCCTTCTCCCACCTCTCAAAGGGCGGGCCCTCAAACTCATTGTAGGGAGAGAATTTCGGCATATCGAAAACTTCTCTTTCAAAATTAAAATCGGTTGTTATATCCCAGACAATATCCTTATAATTAAGACCAATTTTACCATTAACATTGCGCTTAAATGTACTGAAGATGGTATCCGTATATTTTTTTGCATTTTCAATAAGGTGTAAATCATATGGACATTTTGCTTTATATTTTATGTAAATAATCCCTTTTCTGCTGTCTATATCCACCTTCGTATCACTATGTCTTAATATGAAATGGGGCTCGTTAAAACGTCTGAATTTCCTGTGTTTCAAATCCGAGCAAAATATGTCAAGTATGAGATGCGAAAAGTTAAACACATGAGCTATAACCTTTGCGTTTCTGATGATAGCCTTCCCGCCGTCCTCGGTGATCTCCCATTCTACAGGTATTTTTCTTATTTCATTAGAAAAGATCAAATAATTTATAATATCAATTGCCATTTCAGGGATGTCTAACTTCTCGCATATCCCATAACTCAATAGCATCCTCTTATCGGCCCCTTCGAGGCTGCTTAATATATTTCTCGTCGAACTCAATCCAAAATTATTTACCAGACCTATATCGTGTAGATATATTGTGCCAAGAAGTGTGAATATCTCTCCGGAAAACATCTCTTCTGTTCTGTCTTTCGGATCAGGTATGATCTTTTCTATTAAAGCCTTCAGGTCTTCAATGTGTTGTTTTAAGGGCAGGTTGACTGACAAGAAAATCGTCTTTTCAAAAAACTGTTTTAAATCAAAAAATCTTTGATGGAGTTTTAACTCTCTTTCTTTACTCTTTAAGACATCCTCAAGTTTCAACTGCATTCAAATACCCGCATCTGTGTTTTGAATTTGACGGCATTACAAAGGACTAACGGAGCTTTTTTTTCCACACATATATTATAGGACTGGCAACAAAAATCGATGAATATGTGCCGATAAGCACGCCAATAAAAAGGGCAAAGGAAAAATCAAAAAGCACCTGTCCACCTAGAAATAAAATTGCGCCTATTGCAAGGAGTGTAGTAAGAGATGTAATGAGCGTCCGGCTTAATACCTCATTGATACTACGATTTATCGTATCGCCGAAATCTGTTTTCGATTTCATCTTGGGCATATTTTCCCTGATTCTGTCAAACACGACGACTGTATCGGTGAGGGAATAACCGGCAATGGTGAGAAGGGCTGTGATAAAAAGTATATTCATCTCCATGTTCAGTATATAAAAAACACCGAGGAGAGCAAGTACATCGTGAAAAGTCGCTATAGTTGCAGCCACACCGAAAATAAAGGTAAACCGCCAGGCAATGTATACGATAATGCACAACATTGATACAATAACGGCGATGGCAGCATTTCTTTTCAATGTTTTGCCAACTGTTGAGCCCACCATGTTGCTGCCGAGAATCTGGAATTTCTTTCCCTGGAATTCCTTGGACAAGAGTGCGCTCAGTTTATCTTGAATCTTTTCTTTCTCTGTATCGGAAAGCTTTGTCTTGATAAAAAACTCTTTTGTTCCACTCACCTGCTGTATCTGGACGTCACCTATGCCACCGTCTGTCAATACCTTCCTCAGATCGCCGATAGCAACCTGATCCTCAAACTTTACTTGCAACTGGGTTCCACCCGTAAAATCAACACTTTCATTTGCCTTACCAACAACTATCATGATAAAGGAAAACAAGCCGAGAAGTACAAGTGCTAATGACAGGACAAAGGCTTTATTCCTCAACCCTATGAAATCTATATTAGTCTTTTTTGTTATTTCAATAAATTTCATTAAATACTTAAGCTCCTCGGTTTATATTTCCCCAGAATCCAGTCAAAAATAGTCTTTGAACCAAGCACAGCAGTAAAAAGGTTTACGATAACACCAATGCTTAAGGTAACGGCGAAACCTTTTATCGGCCCTGTGCCGAATATGAAAAGGATAAATGTGGTTATCAGCGTTGTTATATGAGAGTCAAAGATTGTCACCCATGCCTTTTCGTAACCACCTTCCACTGCAGCTCTAACTGTTTTTCCGAGCCTGAGTTCTTCCCTTATTCTCTCAAAAATCAGAACATTGGAGTCCACCCCCATGCCCATTGTAAGGATTATGCCTGCAATGCCCGGGAGTGTCATCGTCGCCTTCAAAGCGGTAAATGCGCCAAGGAGGTATAAAAGATTTAGAAATAGCGCAATATTTGCAACAATACCCGAATACCGGTAATAAAAAAACATAAAAGCTACAACGAGGATTGCACCGAGAATTGCTGCCTGCACGCCCTTCCTTATAGAATCCTGGCCCAGGCTGGGACCGATAGTGATATTCTGGACAACCTTTACCGGCGCAGGAAGAGCACCTGCGCGTAGTACAATCGCCAGATCCTTTGCCTCATCCATTGTAAAACTACCGGAAATGGACGCTTTGCCACCGGATATTCTTTCTTTCACAACAGGGGCAGAATAGACTGTGTTGTCAAGAATAATGGCTATTCTTTTGCCCACATTTTCAGCAGTTACCTTATCGAATAATCTTGCGCCTTCACTATTAAATTCTATAGCAACATAGGACTCACCGCCGAATTCCCCGCCAATCTTTACCCTTGCATCTGTCAGCAACTCGCCTGTCAAAAGAGACTGTTTTTTTAACAGTATCTGTGTAGTGGTAGAAATGCCTGTTTCCTTGTTTTTTGTTTTCATTGTAAGGACTTCGTCGCCCTCCGGGGGTATGCCTCCCGTATACCTTACTGCATTTTCTTCATCTACAAGTTTAAACTCAAGTTGGGCTGTCCTGCCTATCAACTCCAGGGCCCTTTGTGGGTCTTTAATACCGGGGAGTTGAACAAGTATCTGGTTTTCGCCCTGACGGACGATAACAGGTTCAGAGACTCCAAACTGATCTATCCTGTTCCGTATGGTTTCGAGGGCCTGATGGACGGCATTCTCTTTTATGTTGGACAATTCTTTTTCCGACAGAAGAAATTCAATAGTCAGGTTCTCGCCGTCAACCTTTGTTGTCCCGGCTTTCATGTCAGAAAATTCTTTCCCTATAAGGTTGTAGAGTTTATCCTTTTGCTCCGCCCGTATTATTATAAAGAGTGAATTCTCTTTTTTATCAAGTCCCAGAAAACGTATTCCATCACGTATCATACTGTCTTTTAACGCATCAAATTTCCTGTTTACCATGTTTTCAAGCATCTTGGTAGTATCGAGTTCAAGGAGCAGATGCATCCCCCCTTTTAAATCAAGCCCCAGATGTATCTTGTCCGATGGGAGGTATTTCTTCCATGCACCTGTTGGTTCAATGATATTCGGCAGGCAGTAAATAACAGATATTACAAGAAATAAAACGATAAAAAAAGCCCTTAGCTTTATTGATTTAAGCACCTACAGCCCCGTTTCAATATATTTTTTTGGGTGACAAGCATACAGAAATTATCTTTATCCGTCCTGTTTGTCAAGAGATTTTTATCACAAGACGTTTCCCTGTAAGCCCGGGGGCAACAAGCACCTGCATAACAGCGTCTTATGAAATGACAATATTTAAAAAGTATGTTACAAAATGCTGTTGCTTTTCATTGATTTTTTTTTTTAAACCCATTATAGTTATGAAAGGTGAGGCCATACATTGAGAAACAGTTGTGCAACAACTGCAGAGAGTGTATTGATACCTGTCCCTATGAAGTCTTCTCAATAAATGATAATGGAGATCTGATGGTGTTGACACCTGAAGACTGTATCGAATGTACATCCTGCATTGACCAATGTCCTAAAAAAGCAATATACATGGATGACTGATGAGCGAAAAACCTCTGCAACTTCTTGACCGGAAGGCATTAGAAAGAACTATCACAAGAATTGCCCATGAAATCCTGGAGAGAAACAAAGGCAGCGAAAACCTTTGCCTTATAGGCATCAGGACAAGAGGGGTCCATCTTGCAAACAGGATCAGAAATAAGATAAAAGATATTGAAAACATAGAGCTTCCTCTCGGTATCCTCGACATCACGATGTATAGAGACGACATCTTTAAGCTGAAATTGCCTGCGATAAAAAAGACCGACATACCCTTTGATGTGAACAATATGACCATCGTTCTCATAGATGATGTGATGCATACCGGCAGGACGACAAGGGCAGCGATTGATGCCCTTATGGACATGGGAAGGCCAAGGAAAATCCAGCTTGCCGTACTTGTTGACAGGGGAAGCAGGGAGCTTCCGATACACCCGGATTATGCAGGCATCAAGTATACTGCAACCCCTGAAGAAGATATACTTGTGAGGCTCAAGGAAGTTGACAGCAAGGACGAAGTCGTAGTTGTGAGAACTTAAATGAATTGGATAAAAAAAGATCTTCTTGGCATTAGTGAACTTTCGAAAGAGGAGATCCTCCTTATTCTTGATACTGCCGAGTCTTTTAAAGACATATCAAAAAGAGAAGTTAAAAAGGTTCCCACGCTGCGTGGTAAAACAGTAATTACCCTGTTTTATGAGCCGAGTACGCGGACAAGGGTTTCCTTCGAGATAGCAGCAAAGCGCCTGAGTGCGGATACGATCAACGTCTCTTCCAGTACAAGCAGTTCCGTGAAAGGCGAAACCCTGAAAGATACCGCTAAAAATCTTGAATCCATGCAGCCTGATGTTATCGTTATCAGACACAGCATGCCCGGCGCACCCCATATGTTATCGAAGATAGTCAATTCTTCCGTCATCAACGCCGGCGACGGTGCTCACGAGCACCCTACTCAGGCATTGCTCGACCTCTTTACCATGAGAGAGAAAAAGGGCAAAATAGATGGCCTGAAATTTGTCATAATAGGCGATATCGCCCACAGCAGGGTAGCCCGTTCAAACATTTTTGCCTTGAAACACTTCGACACGGAAATAGTCTGCTGTGGCCCTCCGACCATGATACCGCCATATCTTGAAGACCTCGGGGTAAAAGTAGAATACGACATCAACAAGGCAGTAAGGAATGCCGATGTGATTATGATGTTACGGATTCAAAAAGAAAGGGGCGGCGTTTCCTACATACCTTCCATCAATGAATATTCGACCATCTATGGCCTGAAGCAGGACCACGTGAAAAAAGCAAAAAAGGATGTGATTATCATGCACCCCGGGCCTATGAACAGAGGGGTGGAAATCTCCGGCGAAGTGGCTGACGGGCCCTATTCCGTGATACTTGATCAGGTGGAAAATGGCGTTGCAGTGAGGATGGCAGTCCTTTTTCTCCTCACAGGGAGCGAAGCGTGAAAATCCTTATAAAAAAAGGCAGGGTTATTGATCCCAGGAACGGCATGGATGACGTGTTGGATGTTTTTATAAATGGCGGGTTTATTGAAAAGATTGATAAGCATATTCGTGAAAAAGAGCATGATGTAGAGGTTATAGACGCTGCCGGCCTGATCGTTGCCCCGGGCCTGATAGATGTTCATGTACATCTGCGTGAGCCGGGCTACGAATACAAGGAATCAATCAAAACAGGTACAATGGCTGCTGTAAAAGGTGGATTTACCACAGTAGTATGTATGGCAAACACGAACCCGGTAAACGACAATAAAAGCGTTACAGAATATATTGTGAATCAGTCTAAAAACGAAGGTGTCTGCCATGTTTTCCCCTGCGGCGCAATAACAAAAAAACTGAAAGGGGAAGAACTTGCCGAGATAGGCGAGATGTATCAGGCAGGCATTGTTGCCGTCTCTGATGACGGCAGATCGGTAAAAAACTCCGAGTTGTTGAGGAAAGCC
The DNA here is from genome assembly GCA_026388255.1 of Pseudomonadota bacterium. Taxonomy (NCBI): domain Bacteria; kingdom Pseudomonadati; phylum Pseudomonadota; species Pseudomonadota bacterium. The sequence continues at coordinate 24,088 of JAPLKC010000103.1, forward strand.
CTTGAATATACAAAGCTATTTGGTATCCCTGTAATATCCCACTGTGAAGACGAAGACCTGTCAAATGGCTTTGTCCATGAAGGGAGGGCCTCTATTATATCCGGTCTCGATGCGGTTCCCTCCATTGCAGAAGAGATCATAGTAAAAAGGGATATGGCTTTAGCAGAATATGTTGGTTCCCCAATCCACCTGACACATCTTTCGGCAAAAGGAAGTGTGGATTCTGTCAGGGAGGTCAAAAAAAGGTTCAAAAAGGTAACATGCGATACCTGTCCGCACTACTTCACGCTAACCGACGAAGCGACCCTCGGTTTTGACACAAATACAAAGGTCAACCCGCCCTTACGGTCAAAAGAGGATGTGGAAGCAATCAAGGAAGGGCTTAAAAATGGATCAATCGATATCATTGCAACAGACCATGCCCCCCATGATTTTACATCAAAAGACGTGGAGTTCAATATCGCCACTTCAGGGATTTCAGGCCTGGAAACTGCATTTTCACTCTCCCTTGCCCTCGTCCATGAAGGCGTGCTTGACTTATCGGGGCTTTTGAGGAAATTTACGGAAAACCCGGCAAGGGTATTTAAACTCCCGTATGGCGAACTCACACCCGGCAGTGCAGCAGACATTATCATTTTTGACCCTGTCGCCCAATGGACAGTCGATAGAAATACCTTCCTTTCGAAAGGCAAGAACACACCCTTTCACGGCTGGAAATTACGTGGCAAAAACCTCCTTACCATTGTTGGCGGAAAGGTTGTTTATAGAGATAAGACACTCTGATGTCTACAAAAATATCCATTAATATTAAAGGTATCACGCTTTCCGGGGAACTGGGAGATACGCTTTGCGCAAAAGCAATAGCAGATGTCCTGCCCATAGAGACAATGCCCAATGAATGGGGAGATGAATTCTATTTTACGATTCCGGTCAGCATGCCCCTTGATGAAACGGCAACAACAAAAGTGAAGGCCGGCGATATCGGCTACTGGCCTCCTGGAAATGCCCTGGCCATATTCTTCGGACCAACGCCCTTGAGTAACGGTTTGGACCCGGTGCCTGCAAGCGAAGTAAACCTTGTGGGAAGAATCACTGATAATCCGGCTATATTAAAGACGGTGAAGGGCACAGCCAAAATCAAGATTGAAAAAGCTTAACGGACCTTACCCGGATAGACAACCATCTTTTTTGAATGATTTTAATGCCCGGGACGAGAATCGAACTCGTACAGCCGCGAGGACCGAGGGATTTTAAGTCCCTTGCGTCTACCTATTCCGCCACCCAGGCATCTTTCTTTTTATAATAGGAAATGCTTTTATTGTCAACAACAATAACACCATTCGTTTTCGAAAGTGTCGAGTGCCAAGTTTATTTTGTCATCTTTAAGGATGATTCTACCGGCTTTCTGTGTGTACATATCAATTTTGCCGCAATAGAACGGTATCGTAACGCTCAAGTTATCTGAGGATATCTTGTCAAGATTACACAATATCATGTGACTTTATTCATGAACAAAAATTGTGAGAAGCTTGAATCGTTATTGACAAAAAACACGTAAAAGAATAGGATTTTGGCAATTTATTTTGCAGCGTAATTTTTGTCAGGTGGTTCACCTTAAAATCACCGAAGATCTTTATGAACCGAAAGGATATCTCTTGATTACAATATATGTTGATGCTGATGCCTGTCCTGTGAAGAATGAGTCAATTAAAGTGGCCAAACGTTACGGGCTGAAAATTTACCTTGTCTCCAACTTTAAAATGCGGATTCCGAAAGATGAATTGGTTGAGACAATATTTGTGAATGACCACCTTGATGCTGCAGATGATTGGATCGTAGAACACATCGGCAACAAAGACATTGCAGTATCAGCTGATGTGCCTCTTGCTTCGCGGTGCCTGAAAAAAGGCGCGCGAGTGCTGGATCCCAATGGACGTGTTTTCACCGAAGAATCCATTGGTGAGGCTCTTGCGCACAGAGATCTGATGACGTATCTTCGCGACCTGGGGAACATAACGGGTGGTCCAACTCCCCGTAAAAAACGAGATAGTTCTCGATTCCTGCAGCGCCTCGATGACCTGATTCAGGCAATTCTCAGAGGAAAATAGTAAGCGATAAAGGGCATAGTATCAAGTGGCTGCCCGGAGTAAAGGTATACGGATGAAGGCAATCTGGTATCATACACCCTTTATCGTTCCATCCTGTAGTTTGTAAACGGGTATATTTCCGTTGTTTTCTCTGAAAATGCCCGCTGTTTCCGGGTGGCAGGTAAAGAACAACACCTGATGTGTTTCAGAGAGCCTAAGTATGGTCTTCGCGGTTTGACGCGCCCGTCCGGGATCAAAATTCACCAGTATGTCGTCTATAATCACGGGAAGCTTCTCTCCGTTGACTGTGAAGTTCGAGATATAACCAAACCGTATGGCAAGATATAATTGTTCGGCAGTACCCCGGCTTAGTTCTTCAGGCTGTTTACGCTGACCGTCCCGTGTGATAACATCTATAGTGCCTTCCCCGATAGGGGCGATGATTTTTTCATATTGCCCCCCGGTAATGGTTTGGAAAAACGTACCAGCATCATGAATTACCCTGGGCTGCTGCTCCTGCTCAAATTGTTTCCTCGCCTCACCGAGGAGAAATCTGGCAATGGCATAGCATGCCCAGTCTCTGGAAAGAAGCCGTATCTCTTCCAACAGGCCCTCTTCTTCCGTTCTCAGACGTGATATATCGTCTGCTGAGGCCAGACGGGATATTTCCTGGGACAGGTCGGCCCTCTCCCGGTGGAAATGATTGAGTTTTATTTCCATAGACTCGATTTGTTCGGAAAGCGCGGCATGGGCAGTATTAAGATATGCATTGTCCAAGGTTTTCAGCTTTTCCTTAAGCGCTGCAATATCTTCTTCCCCTGAAAAGAACTTCAAAGCCCGTTCTTCCTCGCTGATCCTGTTTAACAAATCTGCCCTCTTTGCGAAAAATCTGCCCCTTGTTCTGAACGTCTCCTGATCCTCGCTGCCACCGGCCTTTATAAGCGTGTCGATCTCCTTTTCAAGGCCTGCAATCTTTTCATTGGACAGGGTAATCTTTGCCTCAATGCCGGGCATCTTCCGGGAAAGCTCTTCTTTCCTTGCCCGATTTGCCTTTGTTTCATCAAGGTCTTCCCCGAGCCTGTCAATTGCTGTTAACAAAGACTGTGTTTCAGGCATAGCTTCACCGAGTCTTTCAAAGACTGTCCTTGCCAGAAGCAGGTATGTCTCTATAGAGTCCTTCTTATCAATGATCTGCGCAGTCAGTTCGGCCTTTTCATGCATTAACCGTATGCATTCATCTATTTTCTGGAATGCCTCAAGGGCAATAGCAGGGGATAACTCGTAGTCAAAATCATGCTCCTCAAGCCAATCCTGCCAGGATGCACGGGCTCTTTCTTTATTGTTTTCAACCTCTCTGAGGTGATCTGCTGCCTCCTGAAATGAATCTTCTATCTCTCTTGTTCTGACTTTCTTTCCTGCCAGCATCTCCTCGGCTAATATCCTTTCATGGCGTCTTTTTTCCATTTCACGGTTTTCTTGCAGGAAAAGATCCACACCTGAAAGCAATTCCATCAGTCCCTTTCCCATCAAGACTGCAAGAGAAGGGATATCTTTCGCAAAGGTCAGGTATGTGTCCTTAGTCTCTTCCATCAGCGCAATTCTGTCTTTTATCTCATCTATATGTTTGATCCTGGTCTTGACGGTTTCGATCTTTGTGAAGATCAGGTAGACCGTTCCGGGTAATAAACCCTGCTGGAGTCCAAGTTCCCCCAGGTATTTTTCCCAGTCATCTTTGGCTTCTAGCAGGATCGATTCAATGTTATCAACGGCCTTTGCCTGGATTTCCACTGATTGTTCCATTTGCAGGACGTGGTGTTTGAGGGACTGTACCTCATCGATAAGACGTTTTTTGTTGTCGGATATGCGGATGCCCTCATCTATGCCGGTTTCAAGGCTGTCCATATCGCCGGGCCTGATCGGAATATTTATGCCAAGTTCGTCAGCCAGTCCGGTAATTTTTTCAGAAAGCCCGGCATGTTGCTCCTTCATCTCAAGAAGTTGCGTATCCATGGCAGATACCTGCTGTTCAATTTCTGAAAGATGGGCCTGCTTTTGGGCAATCTGTAACGCTTCTTTGCGGAGGGTATTGCGATACACAAAGAAGATCATGGCACCTATTACAACCAACATACCACCTGTAACCATACCTATTGTCCAGGCCTTGAAGACGGCCAGAATACCAAAAACTGCCGGACCCAGTATAACTGCAATAAAGGCCGTGAGTTTAAGCGCATTGAGTGAATATCCGTTCTCAACCGGGCCTTGACGTGTCATCTCCTGGCGCTTATCCGACAGGCGTTCCTCAAGATGCCTTATCTCCGCGGTAAGGTGATCATGTTCAAGGACGTAGCTTTTCAATATCAGCAGCGCTGATTTCTTTTTTGTCAGTTCATCCCTGGATACCGTAGAAGTATGTTCCATGTTTTCAAGCTCCCTGGCCTTTGCATCATATTTTTCCCGGGCGCTTTTCAGTTCAGTATGAACTGATTCGAGCCTCATCCGTGCATGGGTAGATTCCTGATCTGCCTTTGCCAGGGCAGATTCATGTGATTGGACCTTCTGTTGCGCAGATATAGAGCAGTCGAAATCAATTATGTTTGTTTCAGTCCATTCAGGCGATATCTCCTTTATAGTTTCAACAAGCTCATCTTTTGCTTTTTCCAGTTCTCTAACCCTTTGAGGCAGGTCTCTTGCTATTGAAGCAAATTGATCTCTGCCTTTTTGCAGGGCAATAATGATCTTTTCATCAGCTTCGGCAGGCATATCAAGATAACGCTCAACATCTTTTTGCGCCTGTACCTGTTCAGCCAGGGCTGTTTCGTACTCCTCCTGTTTTGACTTGACAAAACGTTGGGCTTCTTCCCCCTTTAAGCTCATGGTTTCCAGGAGTCTCTGCTGTTTCAGGATTGCCTCCCGTGTAAACAATGATCTGTCCACCTTTGAAATCCGTTCTTCAGTCCAGTCTTTTCCAAGAATGTTGAGGATGTCGAAAATTTCTCTTTTTCTGAGTTCGAGCTTATCGCTCATAATCGGCATGTTTTCCCTTGCAAAAATATAACCTTCCTTTTTATCAAGAAGGGTTCTAATCGGTGCCGCTTCACTGAGCATTTTTTCGGCAACATTTATAGACTTGATCTCCATTGCAAGGTTGTTCCAATCCGAGACAAGCTCGATGCGTATATCTTTCTCTCTGGCAAGTTTTTCAAAGTCACGGTCAAGCCTTTCAACACCGTTTTCAGGGAAGCTATCCACTACCAATGGGAGTTCAGACAATTCTTTTTGGTGATCCTCCAGGGAAATCCAGTTATTCCAGAGCTTCAGGTATGTCTCTGTCAGGTTTTTTTCCTTATTGACAGACTTCTGCTCTTCTTGTAATGCGTCAATTTCATGCATCTTTTTTTCGAGTGCTTCTGAGGCTGCATCATATAATTCAATGCCTGTGCGTGCTTGACGCAGACTTGCCCTCACCGCTTCAAGGGCGACGAGTTTCTGGTTTATCAGGGGGTTTCTGCCTCCAGGTTTAAACATCTCTCCCATTTTTGTCTCGATGCCTGTGATCGCCTTCGGCAATGAGAGCATAGCCGTACCAATTCCCGCGCTGTAGAGAACATTTTTTACTGATTCATTATCCAGGGTGTCTATGGTCTGAAGCTCGTTTAAGCTGAAGGCGTAAATATTTTTGAAGAGTTCACGGGTTGTATTGCCGAGAATTTGATGTAATTCTTCCTCAGTCCCTTTTCGCCCGTCAGCGTATGTAACGGTGACCGATCCCCCTTTTTTGCCGGACCTGCGTTCAACAACGGCCTCTCCGAAGAAGTTTCCGGCAACGGTAATGCTTCCTCCCTGGCGTCCTCCGGCAAGAGGCGGATAAATATTATCCTTTTTGACTTTGTTGGAAAATCCGAAAAGGATATCCCTGAGGAAGGAAAGGCAGGTTGATTTGCCTGCTTCATTGTCTCCGATAAAGAGCGTAAATCCCGGCTGGAGGTCTTTTACGGTAACATTATGAAAAATACCGAAACCGTCTATAAAGAAACGGACAATCTTCACTCGTTGCCCTCCAGCATATTCACGCAAAGAAGGGTGGCCCTCTCGATTATTCTGCTCATTTCATCCTGAGAAAGTTCCTCCAGAGCCTTTTGAATATGACGGTTTTCGAAGAGGTCAGAAAGGACAGGTTTAAGCAATTCGGGGATGTTGCCCTTAGGATCATTGATTGTCTCTGCGATTTTTACCACCTGACCGAGAAAATCCCCGCGTTGTTTTAATTTCTCCAGGTCTATCTCAGGACGGCAGTTTGCTTCTATTTCCTGTACCCATACGAAAGGGTCTTCAGAGGCAAAGGCCTCCCTGGTGCGATCAAGCAGGTCAAGTATGGCGTTTTCCTTTTGAAGTTCGTTGTATAACGGGCCATTTCCTACAATATTTACCCTTAAAACAATTGCAGGGGCTTGGTGCTGAGAACCCATAAGTTCCTGAAGTTCCTGTATGTTTTTCCCTATGGCCCTTTCCAACTGATCAATAGTGTTCATGCCGTCTATACTCACATTCGCGCGAATCCACCTTACTGGACCAAGGGGGCAGAATCGTATATCTGCCACAAAACGGTCTTCTACAGTAACAAGATAACAACCCCTCTCTCCTTGCTCGCGAATGTTGCTTCCCTGCGTGTTGCCTGAATATACAACATAAGGATTGGTGCTGAGGATTACCTTTTCATGGACATGCCCTAATGCCCAATAATCCATACCGAGATTCGTCAGGTCGGGCAGTTCACATGGCGCGTAAGGGTCGTGTCCTGTGTTTGAACCTACATTACAATGGAGAAGTCCGATGTGAAAAACGCCCGGGTCCTCCTTGCTGAATTTTCTTGTCAGATTTTGCGTTTCGTTGCCTTTTGCATGGCTGATGCCTGAGATGATGGCCATGGGAACGTCATTGTGCCCTGTTACTGTCTTTGATTCGACTTTGTTGCCATCAAAAATATGGACGTTTACCGGCCACTCAATGGCAACAGATTGGCTGGGAGCTGGATCATGGTTGCCATGGACTACAAAGGTATGGATATTGTGTTCCGACAGTCTGGCAAGGCCATCGCGGAATTTAAGCTGGGCCCGCAGACTCTTGTCTGCGCCGTCATACACATCACCTGCAACCAGTAAAAATCGAACCTGTTCTGCTATGCACAGGTCTATCAGAGTATTAAATGCATCAAACGTTGCCGAGCGCAAAGTATTGCCGATTGATTTGCTGTCAGTTGTAATTCCTTTGAATGGGCTGTCAAGATGCAAGTCTGCTGCATGGATAAAGCTGAAGGAATTATGTTTTTTCATACGGCTAAACCTTGAAGCACCCGTGAGATCCTTTTATTTTCCAAATACCTTTTTAAGCAGGTCCGTCACCTGCGCGACAGGATCGGTTCTGATCTTTTTTTCTTCCTGGCCAACCATATAGAAGAGCCCATCAAGGGACTTATTTGTAACATACTGGTCAAGGTCAAGGGATTCCATTTTGCCGAAGGGAACAGCGGAAGTATATTTCCCGGTCATTTCTTTATATGAACGTGTAGCCCCTACTTCATTCATACTTTTTGCTACAATGGGTTTGAAGGCATCATAGAGCTTATTGAAAGTTTTTGACTTAAAATAATCGGTTGCAGCAGTATCGCCACTGCTAAGTATATTTTTCGCATCCTCAAAAGTCATTGCCTTGATTGCATCAACAAAGAATGACTTTGCTTTGGGAGCAGCTGTTTCCGCTGCACGGTTCATGCTCAAAACAAAGTTGTCCACCTGCTTTTGATAACCCACCTTTCCCAGTATATTTGCGGCATCTTGAATCTTGTCGGGGAGCAATATCTTGATTATCTGATTCTTGAAATACCCGTCGATTTTAGAGGTAGAGGCTACCGCATTGCCCGTGCCGATGGAAAGCGCTTCCTTAAGACCTGATACAATGGTTTTGTCATCCTTATCGCTGCCAATGGCACCGGTAGGGAGTTTAACTCCCTTCATAAGATCATCAAGGGGACCTGCATAGGAAATAAATGTCATAGCTGTTAAAAGAATAACGGACAGTAAAAATATCCTTGTTTTCATGTGCTCCTCCTTTTTTCCTATGGAGACTATGTTGATTGTGTTATCTTGATATCGCTTTTATATGAATATGCCACTATGTAACACAAATAACAACTTTTTTTCACAGTAATTCCCGGTAAATCGTTTTCAGCGAGAATTGCTGCTAAATATTAATTAACATTGACTATTCAATGAGTTATTTGTTATCTTATTACCTATCATGTTTGAAAAGTTACAGGAAAGATTAGAGGTAACCTTCAAAAAAATGAGGGGTTACGGGAAACTTACTGAAGAGAATATCAAGGATTCTCTCAGGGAAGTAAGGGTTGCACTTCTCGAAGCCGACGTCAATTACAAGGTTGCAAAGGATTTTCTCGAAAGGGTTAAAGAAAAGGCCTTAGGCGGTGAGGTATTAACGAGCATAACACCGGGACAGCTTTTTATACGGATTGTCCATGAAGAGTTATGCGAACTGCTCGGCAAAGTAAATAAACCCCTCGATGTGTCAGGCTCTCCACCTGTGGCGATCATGCTTGCAGGGCTTCAGGGGTCCGGTAAGACAACAACAGCAGGCAAGCTTGCAATATTTTTAAAGAAAAAAGGCAGGAAGCCGCTCCTTGTCCCTTCGGACGTTTACAGGCCAGCTGCTATCGACCAGTTAATGAAAATTGGCAGCCAGATAGGGGTAACCACATTTCCATCGAAGGGCATGACAGACCCGGTTCAGATATGTGTTGATGCCAAGGGTTACGCCATGAAGAATGGCTTCGATACGATGATTGTAGACACCGCAGGCCGTCTCCACATAGATGAAGGAATGCTTGAAGAGTTAATAAAACAGAAAAAATTTCTCAATCCACGGGAGACCATTCTTGTTCTTGATGCCATGACAGGCCAGGATGCGGTAAATATCGCAAAGACATTTAACGAGAAATTGGATATAGACGGCGTTGTCCTGACAAAGCTCGATGGAGACACAAGGGGCGGGGCAGCCATTTCTATTAAAGCTGTTATAGGCAAACCGATAAGATTTATCGGCACAGGTGAAAAGCTCGATGCACTGGAACCATTTCATCCCGAAAGGATGGCATCACGAATCCTCGGCATGGGGGATGTCGTATCGCTTGTAGAAAAGGCCCAGGAAGTCTTCGACGAAAAAAAGGCAAAGGAATTTGAAAAAAAGCTCAGGAAGGACGAATTTACCCTCGAAGATTTCAGGGATCAGATAAAGCAGATGAAAAAGCTTGGTTCTTTGGAATCCATTATGGGCATGTTCCCGGGTTTCAGTAAATTCAAGGGGGCAATTGACTTTTCTGAAGCTGAAAAGGACATTAAGAAAGTAGAAGCCATTATTAGTTCAATGACGCCAAAGGAAAGATTATATCCGAATGTTATCGACGGCAGCAGAAGGGTGAGAATATCAAAGGGAAGCGGGACAAAGGTTCAGGATGTTAATGAACTTTTAAAAAAATATACAGAAACGAAAAAGATGATAAAGAAGCTCACAAAGGGAGGCATGAAAGGCTTCCCGAAACAACTACTTATGAGATAGGAGGTGGCAGTTTGTCTGTAAAATTCAGATTATCGCGGTATGGTAAAAAGAAGAAACCTTTTTACAGAATTGTTGTGGCTGACAGCCGGTATGCAAGTGATGGCAGATTCATAGAAAATGTGGGGACCTATAACCCGTTGACTGACCCTGCCAGTGTAACCATTGATAAAGAAAAGATCAAGGCATGGTATGAGAAAGGGGCAAAACCCACGAAGACTGTTCATAGCATATTCAAAAAAGAAGGGATCCTGAAGGAAGTAACTCAATAATCGATGGAGGGGAGCCGTGTTGAAAGAATTGATCGAATTTATCGCAAAAGCTTTGGTAGACAATCCTGATCAGGTAAGGGTTTCGGAGATTGAAGGCGAAAAAACATCCGTTATCGAGCTTAGTGTTGCCAAGGACGATCTCGGTAAGGTGATAGGCAAGCAGGGAAGGACCGCACGGGCCATGAGAACCATATTAAGCGCAGCTTCCACTAAGGTAAGAAAACGGGCGGTACTCGAAATAATTGAGTAATGAAGTGTATATCCCGGTCGGGAGAATAGTATCCACTCACAGCATTAAAGGGGAAGCTAAATTCCGGTATTATAATGAAGACAAAGAGGTGTTCTACAGGTACACCTCTTTTTTCATTAAAGATGGCGACGGATGGGGAAAACTTGAACTGACTGGCATAAGCTTTCGCAAAGGCTTCTTCCACATAAATTTTAAAGGGTTAGAAAAACCTGAAGACCTTTCCTATCTGATAAACAGGGAACTATTCGTAAAAGAGGAAGACCTCCCGCAGTTGAGCGAAAATGAATATTACGAATATCAACTTCTGGGGCTTGATGTATTCAGCGAAAATGGCGAAGAACTTGGTAAAGTGGCGCAGATCATTCGTACAGGCGCAAATGATGTAATGCTCGTAAGAGGTGAAAAAGAAATTCTTATCCCCATGATAGAAGACTATATTAGTGAAATAAACGTTAAGAAGGTCTTTATAAAATTAACAAACCTATTTACAGAGTTTCCGGGCAACTGATAACAGTTCGTTAAAATTCCGTCATTAATCATCTTTCCGGCAGCAAAAGGAAACTTCTATCGGCAACTGCAATTCGGCATCAACCTTCCCTTACCCTCTCCCTCTCAACCGTTATGCGTTGCGATGAGGCGCCTTCTATTGCCTTTATTGCAATGCTCTGCACCTGAAGCCCTGCTTCGTTTGCTTTCTGAGTCAATTGTTTTATCAGATCGTCCTGTTCGCTTATTTTAGACTCCAGCGCTGCAATCTTTTGCTGGTACAGTTTTCTGTCGCCTTCTATTTCTTTTGATGCAAGTTCGGCTTCGTGGCTATAGGTAAAGTTCAACCGCTCTGTTACAGATTTTTCCGCATCTTTTATCGCCTCTTCAAGCTCTTTCGGGAATGACTCAACCCTGATCTTCAGGTCTGCAAGCTCTTTCTCTCTGGCGGACAGATTTGCCTCACGTTCTGAAAACTCCTTCTCAAAGGCAGCTTTCTTTTCTGTAAGCCCTTTTTCGAGATTGGCCGTGTTTCCCTCGTAGGCATCAGCCTCTTTTTTGCGTTTAAGCTGCAAATTGTACAGATAGTCTTCTTCTTCCCTCTGCCGTTCCTTCTTGGATTGTGCTTCCCGTTCCTTTTTTACAAACTCGAAATCGTCCTGCTCTTTTTTCCAAAGGAATCTTTTCTGTGTTATGTCATTGTCGAAATCCGCCTTCTTTTGCTCCATCTCTGCTTCAAAGGCAACCCGCTTATCCCTCTGTGCTGCAATAAGCGCAGTCAAGGATTCGGCTTCAACCTTAATGTTATAAATGTCCTCAATCGTTTTTGTTTCAACATCTATTGCCTGCTGAAGTTCTGTCAGCTTTTTATATTCTGTGATCAGTCGTTCACCAAGGCCGTCCATGGACTTGATAATCTCCAGTTTTAGATCTGCCATGTTTTGTACTATCCCCTCAACAGAATGCTGTGAAGCCTTCTTTACCGTTTCTTTTTCCTCAACCTCTTTTTTTATCGCCTTGACGTCCATTGCCTTCTGCTCTTTCATCTTTTCAAGCAGATCGTTATAGGCCTCAAGGATTTCCGTTTTTGTGTTCTTATCGGACAATGTCTTTGTCATAAAAACCTCCTCTTTGGAATATATGAGTGATTACGGTTTGGTTTTTGTTTATTGTATTTTTGATATAATAATAGCTTAAAACCGAAATTGCAAAAGGTTTATAAAAAACTTTTCTGGTTCAATTTCTTCACCGGCTGCTTGCAAGGCATTCCCGCCTTCCCTTCAGACATATATTTCCATATGCTATGGTCAAAAACTGTCCTGTTTAAAACTCTTAAACTTGATTATTCCCGGCAGCTTGCTACATGGTAAAGCAAGAAGTTTTTTGTAACAGAGTTTCTTTCCTCTGATACCCCGCAGCTTGCTACATGGAGGTTCATTAATCGACGTTTTTGTTGCCTATTCCTTTTATACACTCCAGTTTTTGAATATTTATATCAAGTTGCCTTCATTCGCATGCCTGCGTCGGCTCCTTGTCGACTCCTCGGTCTGCTTTTGAATGCAACTCGGTATTACAGGGTGTCCGAGCCATGTTTTTAGGTCAACTTCAGTCACAACACCTTCTCTCATGAACAATTCAGTCAGTCCCATAATACGGCTCGTTTTTTCAGAATTCTTCCAGCCTATGAGGATTTTGATCCCGATTTCTTCCAGGGCTGTATTTACATCGGGATGATGGATTTTATAATGGATGTCAGTAAAAATATTAGGCTTAACAACGGGAAAATCCGGGGAAGTTAAGTCTACTTCAGAAATAAGAGCCCTATCCTTAGTGACAAATTGATGCGGTCTTATGTGTAATATTCTGGCTGGCACCTCACCGTTCAATGCAAGCAGCAACCAGCAGGCATGCATCTGTGGCGTACCGGATGTAAAAACACATGCAGGTACCATATATTCTGTGTAAATTCTTGCAAAGTAAAGTGATATCAAAAAAGAAATATGCTATAGTATCCTGTTTTTCGAAAGACATAAAACTGGAACTAAATAAATAATTAATAAAATGATAATTACCATTCTGACATTGTTTCCGAACATATTTGCATCGCCCCTACAGGAAAGCATCATAAAAAAAGCAACGGACAAGGGCCTTGTTGCCTTTAATATTGTAAATATCAGGGACTTTGCAGAAGACATACACAGGACATGCGATGACGCCCCTTACGGCGGAGGCCCGGGCATGGTTATGAAGATAGACCCAATATATAAGGCTATGCAGCACGTTGAGGCACAAATGGGAAAGCCGAAGCATATCCTTCTAACACCGCAGGGCCGGGTCTTCGAAGAAGCAACGGCAGTCAGACTGTCAAAGTTGTCCCACATCTCCCTTATCTGCGGAAGATACGAAGGCATAGATGAAAGGGTACTTCAATTTGTTGACGAAGAGATATCCATCGGCGATTATGTGCTTTCAGGAGGAGAGATGCCTGCACTTGTTCTGATAGACGCCATTGTCAGGCACATCCCTGGGGCGCTGGGCAACGAGCAGTCAACATTGGACGAGAGCCATACGGACAAGCTTCTCGAATACCCACAGTATACAAGGCCGCCTTTATTTATGGACATGGAAGTACCTCCGGTACTCTTATCAGGCGACCACGAAGAGATACGAAAATGGAGGCGAAAAGAGGCGATAAAAAAAACGTTTTTTAAAAGACCCGATCTTATGGATGCCTTTGAGCCAAACGATGAAGACAGGAAATTGTTAAGGCAGATAATGGAGGATATCCCTGAATAAAGTCTATTTAGCCATTATCCATTATCCTGTGTATGACAAGAACAGAGATATAATCGCAACAAGCGTAACCAACCTGGAATTACATGACATTGCAAGAAGTTGCATGACATTTGGTATTGAGTTATGCTATATTGTTACGCCACTTACCAGACAGAGGGAAATATCGGAGAAGCTTATCCACCACTGGGAACATGGGTACGGGGCAACATACAACCCCAAAAGGAGTGCGGCACTAAAGAGGGTAAGGATAATAAGCGATTTCAACGAAATGTTGGAAGAAGTTAAAATAAACGGCGCTCCTATAATCATAGGGACATCCTCCCATGAGAGGGCGCATAAAGCGATAGGCTATCGAGAGCTTCGCGCATGGACTGAAAGAGAAGAAAGACCTTTTCTTATGTTGTTCGGGACAGGCTGGGGTCTGACCGATGAAACAACAGATTTATGCGAGAAGATGCTCATACCGATAAAAGGTGCAGGCGAATATAACCATCTATCCTTAAGGGTAGCGCTCGGCATCATTCTTGACAGAATTTTTGGTGAAAGAGGAGACAAACATGAACGAGATGATTGATTTAATTGAAAAAGAACATATGAGGCTCGATTTACCGGAGATAAACATCGGCGACAACGTAAAGGTCTATACGAAAATCCTGGAAGGAGACAAGGAGCGCATACAGGTTTTCGAGGGCGTTGTCATAAGAAGAAGGGGCGGCAATACCAGGGCAACCTTTACTGTGAGAAAGGTATCTTACAGCGTCGGGATAGAAAAGACATTCCCCGTGCATTCACCCCTTATAGACACTATCGAGGTAATAAGCAAGAGCAAGATCAGGAGAGCAAGGCTTTTCTACTTGAGGAACCTGAGAGGAAAAGCAGCAAAACTCAAAGAAAAAAGGTATTAATGGCTTGTTCTCTCACAGGGCTCATTGGCGGGATTGATGAGGCCGGCAGGGGACCGCTTGCGGGACCTGTGGTATCATCGTGCGTTATCTGGAAAGAATTGCCCGGTGAAAGAGCAGCGATCAATGACTCAAAACTCCTTACTGAAAAAAAAAGGGTGGAATTTTTCAGATGGATCTTTGCCAATGCATATAAAATAGGCATAGGAACCGCAACCCATGAGGAGATAGAAAAGATAAACATCCTGAGAGCCAGTCTCCTGTCAATGGAAAGGGCTCTTAAGGATACAGATATTCAGCCGGACCTCCTGCTCATTGACGGGAATTACGGTATAAAGACATTTCCGCGCAGCAAACCGATAGTAAAGGGGGACAGGAAGTGTTTCTTCGTTGCCTGCGCCTCCATCATTGCAAAGGTTGTAAGGGACAGCATCATGGAAGAATATGATGCGCTTTACCCTCAATACAATTTCAGGAAAAATAAAGGCTATCCCACAAAAGATCACAGAAAGGCAATAGAAGAATATGGGGCTTCTCCCATTCACAGAAAAACATTCAAGGGTGTAAAAGAATATCTTGTCGGGTAAAAGAGAAGAAGGTATACAAGGCGAAGAGGAGGCAACAAAAACCTTGAAGAGCAAAGGCTACAAAATAATTGAGAAAAATTACAGGAGCCCCTTCGGAGAACTTGACATTATAGCTGAAGAAGGTGGTTATCTTGTGTTTGTTGAGGTAAAAAAAAGGAATACCCGAACCTTTGGCAATTCCCTTGAAGCTATCAATGCCGTAAAAAAGAAACGTATAGTCAAAACCGCTATGTTTTATATGAAAACCCATAAATGCCTTGATAGAAAAGTGAGGTTTGATGTAGTAGGTATTGACAGGGAAAATGTGAAGATAGTAAAACATGCATTCATACTGGAATAATGGAAAAAAAACTCATAGATCTGCTTAATGCCGTGAAAGATGGGGTAACATCCGTTGAAAAGGCCTATGAATCCTTAAAGGATATGCCTTTTGAGGATTTGAACCATACAAAGATTGACCATCACAGGGTATTACGGAAAGGTATGGAAGAGGTCATATTCGGAGAAGGCAAAACTCTTGCGCAGATTACGGATATTGTCAGTGCTATGAGAGCAAAAAACCTGGATGTGCTTGCCACGCGAGTCGATAAGAAGACAGGCAGACAGATTCTGAAGCAATTTCCTGAAGGAATCTACAATGAAGATGCCCGATGTTTCTATATAAAAGAAGATAATACAACCAAAGGGAAAGGTACAATTCTCATCGTATCTGCTGGCACCAGCGACAACAGGGTAGCGGAAGAGGCATATGTTACATCTCATTTTTTTGGGAATCAGACAGAAAAGCTCCATGATGTCGGTGTTGCAGGCATACACAGGCTTTTTCAAAACCTTGATATGCTGAAAAAGGCACGGGTAATTATAGTAACTGCAGGCATGGAAGGTGCGCTACCGTCTATTGTGGCCGGCGTTGTCGGGGTGCCGGTAATTGGTGTGCCAACAAGCATAGGCTATGGTGCCAGTTTCGGCGGTCTTACAGCACTCCTCGCAATGCTCAATTCATGTTCCACTGTTTCGGTGTTCAATATTGACAATGGTTTCGGTGCAGCATACTTCGCAACCCTGATAAACCGGTTATGAATATACTCTATATAGACCCCATTTTTGGTATAAGCGGCGATATGGCAATCAGCTCATTTATCGATGCAGGACTGCCTTTTGAAGAATTTGAGGGGTTACTGAAAAAAATGCCCCTGCCTGTGCCTTCAATAATACCGGAAAAGAGGATGCACGGCATTATTGAAGGTATACACCTGAACATTGAACATTCCCATATCCACCTTACAATCAGGGAGATGGAAGATATCATAGAAAAGGTAGAGACACAGACAAAGATCAAGGAAGACGTAAGGGCCATGCTGGCCATTATACTCAATGCCGAGGCAAAGGTGCACGGGGTGTCAAGAGACGAACTGCACCTGCATGAACTGTCTAATATTGATACGCTCATCGATCTTTTCGGCGTTGCAAAGGGAATGGATTATTTCGGGATAGATAAGGTCTTTTGCGGGCCCATTCCCCACGGCCGGGGTACGATAAAAACATCCCACGGAATTATACCCAATCCGCCTCCGGTTACCCTCGAAATCCTTTCAGGGTTCAGGACGGTTTTTCTTGAAGAACCCCTGGAACTTACCACCCCTACAGGCGCAACTATAGTAAGTCATTATGTAAGGGATAGGAATATCCAGCCACCACCATTCAAAATTGAAAATATCGGGCATGGAGTAGGCACATACAAAACGAATAAGCCCGATGTCCTTAGAATATTCATCGGAAAATCTGAAGAACCAGCCTTTGAGGAAGAAGATATATGGGTCATAGAAACGGATATAGACGATATGGAAATGGAATATATCGGCGCAGTTGCCGACAGGATAAGGAGTGCCGGCGCCCTTGATGTCCTCTATTTCCCCGTATATATGAAAAAAGGCAGAATCGGTATGCGGCTCTCAATCACTTCAAGAACAGAAATGCTGCAACGCATGACAAAAATACTTTTTGCTGAAACAACTACATTCGGACTGCGGGTACGGACAGAACACAGAAATGTGTTAAAAAGAGAGGAAATTCTCGTTGAGACATCCTATGGGAGCATCAGGGTAAAATATGGTTATGACATCAATGGCAGTCTCATAAAAACACATATCGAGTTTGAAGACGTCAAAAAAATTGCCGAAGAAACGGGTTTGCCCTACCGATCGGTATTAGAGATGCTCGAATCTGAAATAAGGGGTAAGAAATAATTCTAATTTTAAATCTATCTGCCGCAATAAACTCAGGAAACTCCGGTTATTTTCCTCTTGACACATATTTCCCTTTTTGTTATAAACGACCCAGTTAAGACGCTTTCTTGTAAATATTATAAAATAGAAATGTGAGAAATGACAGCAAGATTGGTTTATGATCCCTCTTATGCACCAATGAATTATGCCTGCGGCGTTTCAGGCTCCGGAAGTAATTACGACAAAATTTACGCATACGATCCCGATAAACATCACGTCGTTTTCAGCAACGCGCCGGGCTGTGAAGGTATAGTAAAAGCAAAAAAACATCTTACCCCGGCAGTTTCGATAGATTCTGATAGATATTTCCATGATATGTGCAGACTTGAAAAAGTTCCCAGATATGGCGTTGAAAGGGACAGTTATGATATGGCAATTATGACGCTTGTAGAGCAAGCATTGAACGGTCAACCGGATCTCATATGCCTGGCTGGCTATGACCTGTGGATAGGGAACTGGATGGTTGATAGATACTATCCAAAAATTCTTAACGTTCATCCGGGTGATGCGAGGAAATACATTGGACTCGGATGGATACCTACTGCCAAAGCAATATTGGCAGAAGAAAGCAGTGTAAAAGCAACTGTATTTTTTGTTGATCAAAGCGATGATGGCGGTCCCATCCTGATCCAGTCGGCATCCTTGCCGATCTCACGCTGGGATAATGAGTTGCGTGACATAAGAAAATTCGCTGAAAAAACAGAAACAAGGGCTCTCAAGGCATTCAGGGAAGCTGCGCAAAGAGAAGGAAACAATCTTTACAAATCACTTCAGGAGGTTTCTGCCAGTGTTCAGGAAGTTCTGAAAGTCGAAGGAGATTGGCAGATATACCCTTTTGCCGTGCATGAACTCATTGCAAAAGGCAGGGCAACCCTTGATGGCAGAACACTCTATATCGACGGCGTGAAAATGCCGGAGGAAGGGTGGCAGGTTGATAAATATGGTTTTGCTGCCAGCATAAGTTAAAATTAATCCTAAGACGTTAGAAGGGGGCGCTTTTTAGCGCCCCCTTAGTTAAATAAAAACCCTCTCGCCTTTCAAGGTTTTTGCGTACCCATAATCAACTACAGTTTAAACTCACTTACCGCTATTTCCATAGTCTCAGATAAATCTGACAGCTTTATCGATGACGATGCAACATTCTCAGCCGAGGCGCATGTATTTTTTGATATCGATGCTATCTGCTCTATATCCTTGCTGATTTCCTCGGATGTGGCAGACATCTCTTCTGTCGCAGAGGCAATCTCCTGAACCATGACCTGAAGCTCGTTGGCGCTTACCACTATATCCTGGAGCGCAGAACCGGCCCGTGTCACAAGGTCCACACCAAGATTGACATTGCTCGTGGCATTTTCCATTGAATTGACTGCCATAGAGACTTCGTCCTGAATCGCCTTTATCATTTGACCTATTTCTGAAGTTGAGTGGGCGGTTCTCTCTGCAAGCTTTCTCACCTCGTCTGCAACAACAGCGAATCCCCTGCCCTGATCCCCTGCCCGGGCTGCTTCTATTGCAGCATTGAGGGCAAGAAGATTTGTCTGATCTGCTATTTCATTAATGACATTTACGATATCTCCTATCTGTTTTGATCGTTCACCAAGAGATTTTACAAATCTTCCCGAATCATCAACAATCCTGGCAATCTCCTTTACCTTCTGTACCGATTTCGTCACTATTTGATCTCCTTCCTTTGCTACCACTACTGTATTGGAAGCAGATTTTGCAATGTTATTCACGTTTTGAGCAATATCCAGTATGGTCTGGGACATTTCTTCCGAGGCTGTAGCCACCTGCGAGGACCTGTTTGCCTGCTCGCTTGACCCAGTTGACATATGTTTGGCGCTGGAGTTCATCTCCTGGGCTGCCGACGATATCTGATTCGCAGCCGACTTCATGTCTGTTACAACAGTTCGCCACTGCTTTTTGAGGCTTATCAGGGCATCTTTTACCACATTGAATTCATCCTTTGTTGCACCTCCCAGATCTACCGCAAGGTCTCCGTTGGCAAATTTTGAAGTCAAATAAGCGATACGGCCAATAGGTCGAAGTATGGACCTCGTTATCAAAAAGGCTGCCACAGTGCCTATCGCCATTGATATAAAACCACATACGAGAAGAAATAATTTTGCCCCGCTGGCGCTGTCCATGATCCCCTCAAGGCTTGCCTTCAAACCCTGATCCTGGTGCTGGACCATCTCATCCATGGCGCCGATAAGCTCCTTCGATGCAGGCACTGCCTCGTTCAAATATTTTTGTGAAGCCTCTGTACTGTTCCCGCCTGCTACAAGATCAATGATCTGATTGTTTATTGCCTGAGCTTTTTCAAGCAGCCCCTTGTACTTCCCGATTATTGCTTTTCCTTTATCAATTGTCTCCAGTTTTTCAAGCTTATCAAGCTCTTCCTTGTACATCTTCGTTTTTGCTGTTACATTCTCTTTTTCCCTGTTTAATGCACCGCTGTCCTTTTCTGATGCAATAATTGCTAATGAGTTGTATACACTGTGAACGGCGTTGATTATTTTCTGTGATAATATTGTTTTCTCGTAGACAACCTTCATGATTTCATTTGTCCTGCTGCTGACGTTTCCCAGGCCAGCGAAGGAGATAACACAAATGAGAACAACAAAAAATATACACATCCCGAAGGAGACATATAGGCGTTTTTTAATGCTGACGCTTCGAAGATCCATCTTCTTTACCCCCTATAAAAAACAACTTCATTTCACAATAGTGCCCAAAAGTGCTACACATTTATTATATTATCGTTTTTCGCCAATTTTTCTTAAGTTGGCCTGTCGGCAGTTTGCTTTTTCGATTGAGTGTGTTATGGTAAAGATCATGGAACCACGAATTATTCCCCGAAAGGAACACCGTATATCACGCAAGCAGATAAGCCCCAATGCCTTGCGCACGCTCTACAGACTTCATGGATACGGTTTTATCGCCTATCTGGTAGGGGGATGCGTCCGCGACCTGCTTCTGGAGCGGATACCCAAGGACTTCGACATAGCCACAAATGCCGCACCCAGGCAGATCAGGCGGATTTTTCGCAACTGCTTTCTCATAGGTCGCCGTTTCAGGTTGGCCCATCTTCATTTTCAGGATGAAATCCTGGAAGTAGCCACGTTCCGCCGTGCTGCCCTTCCTTCCGACAATGCTGACACTGAAGAGACAGTGCACCATAACCGCCCTCCCCGCCACATCAAGGACGAGGATGGAATGGTGCTGCGGGACAACATCTTTGGGACACCGGAAGAGGATGCTCTCTGCCGTGACTTCACTATCAACGCCCTTGCCTACAATATTGCAGATTTTTCAATTATTGACTACAGCACCGGACTAAGCGACCTCCAGCAGCGGCTTATTCGTCCCATCGGCAATCCTTATGTCCGATTTACGGAAGACCCTGTACGAATGTTGCGTGCTGTTCGTTTTTCCGCATCCCATAACCTCGTCATAGAACCTGCTACCTGGGAGATCCTCTGCGAGCTGTCCTCCGCCATCTCCCGCGTTGCACCGTCAAGGCTCTACGAAGAGATACAGAAGCTCTTTCTGCTTGGGTCTGCTCGACCTGGTTTCAGCCTCCTGGACAAGAGCGGACTCCTTGCCGCCCTTTTCCCCGGTCTCAGTCGGTGGATCTATGCAAACAACCATCGCCTGACATTGCTGCAGGCAAACCTTGAATGCTTTGACCAACTATGTCGAAATGGAACGCCCCCATCGCCGGCGCTCTTCCTAACGACACTCTTCGGCCCCAGCCTGGAGGAGGCGGTACTGGCACGCCACCGCGACGGCATCCCCTACCAGCAGGCACTGGATAACATATGTGCTATTTTCATGGAAGAAGTCTGCAAGCCCGCGAGTATTCCTGGACGGGTCGGTAATCAACTGCGCGCTATTCTCGCCCTCCAGCCCTCCCTGCATAGAATGCCCCCACGACGTCCACTTTCCATAGTCAGCAGGCCTGAATTTGCAGACGCCATGTCATATCTCCGTCTTACAGCGGAGACGAGAAGGGAAAACAGAACCTCCCTGGAATGGTGGGACACCTTCCTTCTGGAGGCTCCATTCGTAACGTGTTCAGAAACACCAACCAATGAAGCCCCTGTAAAACGACCAAGAAAGAGACGGCGTAAACATCGCCATACTCCGACCGGACTGCCGTCTGACTAAAGAAAGAGCTTGTACGTGCTCATTCTTGTCCCTGGTTCATCTGTTATCTTCAATTACAACTGGCAATATTTCATGAACGTCCTGCCGATGGCCCGTTATGCACCGTCATTATTGACTCTCCGAAGATTTCCCAAATCGTTAAAACATTTTTAACAACTTCCTCCGGGAGGGCAGTAATTGCTTTAATGAGAAAATTGCTTCTTATTGCTCATGTGGTTCATAAGAGTGTTGAACCATACCGTGTGATGCTTTATATAGGATTGATCCCCCCTTTTTTTTTACGGACACGCGGTAGGCTACCATACGTCCCGGAAAAATTCTCTGACACTGTGTCAGAAACCGCTCAAGCCTTCGTAAAGTCAATACTGACACCATCTCGTACGCTCAAGCTCTCAAAACTAAAGAGCTGAGGGTCAAATCTTTACGGCCTGTTGCCCAAATCCCCTTAACCTTTGCGAGGGTAGTCCAACTATTTTGCTACAATGTCCACAATAGTATACAATAAACTGGCATTTTATGCCTTCATATGATACAAGAACTCATCTCAACTACAAGGAGATACATCTATGATGGGTTATCAGCCGCCTTCACAGGAAAATATATTTATGTATAATATTTATCTTGAAAACAGGGTACGGAAGGATCATCCCTTACGGAGGATAAAAGAACTCATCGACTTTGATTTTATATACAAAGAGGTAGAGGATACATATGGCAAAAACGG